>JBAZCJ010000001.1:0-49268 GCA_041671005.1 Candidatus Woesearchaeota archaeon
CTTTCTAGTTGTAACAATTTTGGCAATAATATTTTTTGTGTAAACTCTTGATATCGTAATGCTTCTGCTGTACAAATAATATCATTGCTTGTTACAGTAAGATGAATAAATCGTTTTGTTTCTTCTGAAACATGCTTACCAAAACAATTAACTAATGCACGAACAAGGTGATGTATTCTATTTTCTTCTGTATATACATCTGCTGCGGTAATTAATGGCGCTGCTTTTCTAACTTCTTCAACATGTTTTTGTGTACAAATGCCTTCTTCAGCAAAACCTTCTATTAATGCAACTTCAACTCGTGCCATAAATTGAATAATTGCTTCCTCAGAAAGATATGGTTGAAGCTCTTTCATTAACATAGGATTAGTACCATAATACCTATAATCCAATGGACTGATTGCATCAAAAAAGCTCATAAAAAATGGCAATAGATACAGAATTAAAAAGGTATTGTTTATTGAATGAATTTAAATTATTATATTAATTATTACACTAATCATTACACTGATTATTATATTGATTTTAGTTATTACGTTAGGTTAAATTTTATATTAATTTTGATTATTATTCTAATTTAAATTACTGTACATATTCAAGTTGAGGATTATTCCGTGGCATTAACAAACGACTACAATAAAACTCGCAATCATCTTCAAGTCTATGTTTCAATATTGATAACATTAAATTTGTTTGTTGTATATCTCCAACTCGTAATCCTGTTAAATTTCCTTCAAAGGGTTGAGTATAAAATGGATTAATTGTTCCTGAAGGATTAAGAGGAGAAGAAGAATTAAAGAAATTATTTTTTATTCTTTCTAATGCTTGTTTTAATTGCATTAAAGTAAAATCTAAACATCCTGTTAATCTGCAAGCATCCCCTTCTTTTACTATAGTATCATCATCTATCGCAAGGGAAGATGAATCATAGGTTACCTCTAAAGGATTTTTAAATTGACGTAAGGAAATGTTGTTTTCATATACTAATCCTGTACTAGGAATATCTCCCCGTACGCGAATATGAAATGTATCCTTATCTTGATAATCAGCCCCTAAATGTAAGATGTCTTCAGCATCCATATCCAATGTTTCATCTTCAATCATAATGTCAATAGCACCAACAATATTTTGTTCTAAAGAAGATTTATATGGCATATGGACTATTGTATACTGAGAATTATCTTCATGTCTAAATCCTAATGTAAAATTTAATGTCATCTTTGTTTTCTCTGTTTTTTGTTTTTTCTGTTATTAGTTTAACATTATTTTTATTATATATGTAATATAAGTAAATACTTGGGCTTAAAGGAAACGTTATGGTTGGTCTAAAGTGTTTAACAAATAATTTATTCCTTTATCTTCTTTAAGGGTTACCGTAACATTATCTATTGTTCTTTTATCACAATAGCTAAATAATCCATGGGCAGGACAATGAACAATAGTTGCTGGTCCTGATACTGTTACTTTATCATTAGGATTATCATATTCAACATCTACTCGATCAAATGTAACATTAACTGTAGGAAGAGTAATAGCTAATGCATACTGCCAATTGTAATCAATTGTGTCAACAGAATATGTAGATGGATCATTTGGTAAAACCTTAGATGTGTTATCTACATAATATGTAGGCTCAACAAACATATATATTCCTAAACCTACGGCTGATACTACTAATAATTTACCCATCAAAGTAGAACTTATATTTCTAGAAGCTGCTCTTACTGCAAGAAGATCAACACCATGAGTTGATTGTGAGACTGCCATTTAGATTGAGAATATGCGCCGATTTATAAAGGTTATTGTGGTACTTACTATTAAGTGGTGAATTTGGATAAAATTTATAAATATGTATGTTTTTTATGTAGGTATGGTCACTAATTTTGAAGCTGGAACATTCGTTAAAGAGATGTATGAAGCAATAGGGTTTATAGAAGAAAGTAGAGTTCCTTTTGATCCAGATACTATTCAAGAGCGAGGATTTTCTTATTTACAAGAAAAATGCAGAGTAACAGGACCACAATTTCTCGCAGAAGTACTATTTCCATGCCCCCCAACAGCTGAAGAAGTTCAAAAACTTACTTTGCTTCTCAGATCTCCTGGAGAGTATCATAAACAATTTCCTCGAATGAGACATAAAGAAACTCCAAGGTTATGGGATATTGGAGATTTAATAGATGACTGTTTGAACCATAAAAGACCATTAGATTTACGCAGCGAAGACACTAAACCTGAGGATTATAATTATCCTGAGCAAGTATACCATTTAACTGATGTTCGACTTGGAGATTTAGTAAATTGGGGTAGTTATCTCATTAAAATAAATCATAATAGATATGAGAGTGCATTATTATTTCATTGGAGAGGAATATTTACACAGCACCTTATTGAAAGTGACCTTCAAACACTTGCAGATGCTATAAAAATAAAAGGAAGCAGAAAAGATTGGAAAAATCTTAGAGAGTTGTATTCAATTTTAATCCCCTATAATCCTACTATTCCGTTTAATTATGCACCTCATATAACAAGCGTTATTGACGGACCATCACATCAGTCTAATTGGATACCCCCTGAAGATGACAACGACATAAAGAGTGTATGGAAAAAATATGCACCAACCACAGATATTCTCGACAAAATTGTTGAGTTAGACAGAATATTTGCAGAACCACAAACAAAATATGATTCTCTTGCAGATATTCTTAATGCATTAAATGTTCCTGAAGAAGTAAGAGGAAATAAAGTAATATGGGAAAATATCAGAACCATTGATGTAAATCATCGAATTAGTACACATAAATCATATAAAGTAACAACTCGAAATGGAGAAAGATTATTCCTTAAAATTCATGACAATCCGATGAAAGCAGAGATAGAAGCTGCTGCAAATTATTATTTATCTGGCTCTATGAGTTTTATAGTTCCTGGATTGCATCCTAAACCATTAGAAGCAAATGGATTATATGTTACTGTACAACAAGATGTTTCTCAAAGATTACAAATTGAAAAACCTGTTGAATTTTGGATTGAAGCTATAGCAATATTTCATAGAGAAGCTGAACACATTCTTACTAAATATGGTGTAAACATTCCTTCATGCACATTAAGACAACCAGAATATTTTAGAGAAATGGTTGATAAAACTGCAGGAAGGCATCCATTAGATTATTCTGCTCGTTTAGAAGAGTCATGTGCATATCTTGCACAATTGCCACGAGGAGTTAGTATTGGTGACAGAACAGCAAGTAATTGTGAAGGAAATTTTTTATTAGATTTAGAGGGAGTTAATATGGGCCCACAAATTCTTGATTTACCATTAGTATTGATAAAAAAAAAAGTACCACCAGAAGCATGGGATCATTATATGAATCAATATCTCACTACAAGAGGAACAGATTCTTTTGACAATGATATGCGCACGTTAAGAGAAGCCATGCCTTATGCTGCAGCCTATGCTATAACTAAAGAAGTATTAGGGATATCAACTCGTAGAATAACTCCTCGGATTAAAAGACAAAGAGGTACACTTCTCAGCTATTTATGCTGATTAACCGAGAGGAAATATGTTTATACAAATTAAGAAGATAATAATGATGCATAAGAACAACAACGTTTTCTTTTGAAATCTGCGCAAGACACTTGGATTCATACTGTTTTAATTCTACGCGCATAGCATATGTTTTTTTTAGATCTTTTTTTAGAAATGCTTCATACAATTCCTGAATGAAATGAATTTGATTTTCAACACACATTGTTTTTTTAATTTTTTTCTTAACTATATCTTCTGCAAGTAAATAATATTGGGCAGTAATTTTTTCAAGAACAGTAACGAGATCATAATAATCATAAGATTTATCTCCCCCATGATTATTTAAATGAATCATACGAAGACAATGATCACGAAGCTTCATGTTATTTATTTTTACAAGAGTTTGTATATTCTCAAGATCGGTATTTTGCCAATTCGTAACAAGTGTTTCTGCAACAAGCTTTGTTATTTGAAACATTTTAATGATTAATTGCTCTGTTTCATCAGTTTCTTTTGATAAAAATGATTTAATAATACATTGTTCTGCTGTTTGAGAAACAATTTCTAACCCAGTAAATGAACTGACTATTGTGTTAAGTTGGTCTAAAGAAGGTTGAACTGTGTATAACAAAGCGATTTCATCATATCCTGCTTTGTATGCAGATGCAATTGCTGTTCGAAGGTTAGGAAGATTTTCTTTTGTTACTTGTATTTGTGTTGTCTTTAAAGAAGCAGTTCCTTTTCCTGAGAGTACAAGAGTATTGTCTTTTGAGATTAGTTCTATATCATCTCCTTGTTTTAAAGAATGCTGTTTCACCCATTGTGCAGGCAATGAAACCATTAATGTAATGTCACCATGTTTGACTAATTTTCTCTTCATAGATGTTAAGATAACAGAAGTCATATTTAAAGTTTTCTAAAAATGTAAACAATGTAAACATTGTAAACAAAATGTAAATATACTAGTTAATCAAACCTACTAAGTAGTAACAACATAAGGGGAAAACAAATGAAAAACACAAATATGATTACAACATTAACTGGATTAGCAGCATTAACCTTGTCTACTCCTCTATATGCACAAAGTACAAGTGAAGAAGCATATTGGGCAGATGTTCCTATAGAAGCACATGAAGTACCTATAGGAAAATATGTTCTTACAGAAAAAGAACAGACGATAGTTTGGCAAGAAGATGTTTATGCGTGGAGAGTTCAATCAAGAACATTAGATACCTTAGATTCAAACATAATTAACAGCGTTTACCAAGTATTGAACGGTGTTGCTGCACAAATAATTATCGTTCCTGGAAAAGATTCAATAATAAACATGAGTTGTTCTCCAAGTACATATTTACGAGAACATCCAGAAGATGCAGATCTGTTTGTTCATACTCGTGGACTTATGGGAATTCTTGAAACCTACACAAATATTGAAACTGATCCACGCGCTGAAAAAGTTATTCAAATTATTTATGATAGAAATCATAATGGAAAATTAAGTGAAAAGGAAAAGATCAAAGGTGAAAAAAAGTTTACACACTTCTTGAGGGATGCGGTTTTAGAACAGGTTCCTCTCGACGGAAATTATCATGCAGTATTTGTAGCAGATTCGTCTTTAAACGGATTTGAAAAACAATTTGATAGATATCATCCACAACACAAATCACGTAGAGAACAAAGAAAGTATGAATGATTCGTTCATGATCCATACAAACACATTCATCGATTAGGAGGAAATTAAAATGAAAAACGCAACTATTATTCCAACATTAACAGCATTAGTTTTAAGTGCAAGTGCACCAGCATATGCACAAGAACGTGATGAAGAATATTGGGCAAACTTACCAGTTATAACTCAAGAAGTACATATTGGAAAATATACACTCACCATAACTTCTAAAGAAGATAATATGTATACATTAAATATAGATACTCCTGAACGAAGAGTAAGAGCCAGCGTTTACCAAGCATTAAACGGTGTAATAGCACAAGTAGATGCATTCCCTGGAAGAGATACTACATCAAAAATATGGTATGGTTCCAGCAGAGCATTAATAGAAGACCCAGAATACGGGGCAATGTCATTAGAAAATGGAATGGTCTTAGAGTATACTATATTAGACTTAGCAACTAATTCTGATGCAGAACAATTTGTTGAATTTGTTTATGATAAAAATCATGATGGACTACTTACTGAAAGAGAAATGAAAGAAGGGGGAGAAAAATTTAGCTACTTTTTATTTGACGCAGAAATTGAAGCTGCCCCACCTGATGAAAAATACCACACGGTATTTGTTACAAGTCCTGGGTTAACAAGATTCAAAGAAAAATTTGGAGCATATCAGTATGACAAAAAAAAGTATGAACCAACAGAGCATGAACGAAAATTAGGTGCAGTTATTGATTATATGATAGCTCATCCTGATGAACGGGGCATTTTTTCCTTAACACTAGGAGAAGGAATTTTCCACACTGATTTGTACCTGTCTTCTGCACCTGTAGATGCAGGAAGTATTTTTACGATTCGATTGAATGATGGAGATGAATATGTAGATTCTGGAAATAATATGTATTCTTCCATTGAACAACGATGTTATCTCGACGGACAATTAGATGAAGTTTCTTCAAGAGATTATGATAAATTTCGTATGCACGATAGTACTTGGCATAGTGGAGAAAGTTTCACTCGAACGATAACTGATGATATGCAATCAGAATACGAGCAAACGATTGACTTGGCATACAAAGAAGTTCAAAAATTAAAGTGAAGAAAATGAGCTTGAAAGATATAGTTGATTTATTATTAAGACAAAATCAACCACAACAAGACGTTCCACAAGCCCCAGGAATAATACCTCCGGAAAAATCAGCTATTTCAATTTTATCAAGAAATTGTATGGTATGGGATCCTGCAGGAAAACCAACATTAGAAGTTGATTTAAATTTATATTACGAACTTGTTGAATTTGGATATCATTCATATGCTCATTTAGGACATGAAAAAGAATTAAGTAAACAAATTCCTAAAGAAAGAATTAAACCAGGTAATGAAAGATATACTCTATTCTTCGCATATAATCAACTTTGTAATGAGTTACCTCACGTAGGAGATATAATCCCTGTTGAATCATATATTCATGCAAAGAGTTCTTCAACACCATTAGAATTATCTTCCTCTGAAGAAGGATTATGCAGGCAATTAGGATTAAAGGCAATACCAGAAAGCTTTGAACAAATAACAGGATTGTATAAAGTAGTATTAGTGAAACCTATAGCCTTAGTAGTAGTTGATTTATATGAAGATGGGAATAGAACTTCGACTATGATTCCTTCTCGAACATTAATTCCGCATGTATACATCAGACCAGTTGTACTTGATCATAAAAATTCTCCTATATGGAAATTTTAAAGGTGAAAAAATGAAAACAACAACAGCAGTAGGATTAGTCGGATTAACACTTGCTTTAACAGCAACATCAACAGCTGAAGCAAAAAAACATTGTACAATTCAAAAAGCATTTCCACATTCTGAAACATATGGTGTTGGAACTATTCCTATGTGTGTTTGGGGATTACCGAAACGTACAGAAGAACCTGCATATGTTGCATTTGGGAATTCTTGGACATTAAGAAGAATTAATGAATTTTATACTTTAGGACTTTTAGATGCTACTACATATGATGTTACAATATATAACACTAGAGAAGAAGCTGAAGAAAGTAATCCTGCATTTATTGCAAAAATAGATACAGATAAACAAAGTCATACCAGAGGACAATTAGAAATTCTTACAGAGCGTTGTGGAATTCCAGACCTGGATGTACCATTGTATACTTTTCCAACATCTATATTATTATTTACAGATATGATGTATATACAAGAAACAATTTCTATAGAGAAAGCTAGGCCATTGTGTGGTTCTCCTGATTCTTTCCCAATAAATGCTCTTGTGAAAGGATATGTTTGGAATCCAAAATTATTATCTCATGATCGGGATGGATTGGTTTATGTAAAATTTGATGATTTTCCAAATATGGCACAAATAAATGAATTAATTCACCCATATGGTGCTCTGGAAATTAGAGTTGATTCATCAGATGGAAAATTTGAATTTCATCCGACATTTGCAGACGCACAACTTGATGTTCGTCCTGAAGAATCAACAGTTATTGTTGAATTTGACATACAAAACAAAGAACAAACTGGGAAAGTAACAGGAGCATGGATAAAACCATTCCTTAAAACAGAGTTTGAACCTTTAGAATTAAATCCACACTTTTGTGGAGAATTGTACAGCCCATTATTAATGGAATATTATCACTAAACCTAGATGTGAAACAATGAAACCAACAACAATAACAGGATTAACATTTTTAGTATTAAGCACAGCAGCATTTGCACAAAAACCTATAACAACTTCTGTAAGTACAACAACAGATGCACCATTGTCAATTGAAGAACAGCATCAAATTGCTGCACAGTATTTGAAAGAACATGGAACAAAAGTAAATTATAATAATGGATTAAAAGAAAGAAAACCGTTATGGAGTTATTCATCATCTTCTCCTTCATTTTGGTCAGTAGCTGAAGAATTAACAACATATCGACAAGTATCTGGACAGAATGCAGAGCAAGTTCCTGTAACTAGCATTTCAATCACATATGTTGATATGAATGAGCAGTGCAGAGGAGTAGCAATAGGAATCGGTCCTGAATGTTTCAGCAACGGAAGATTAGACAAATATGATTATGTTGAAGTTTGTCTTGATAACCCTTCTCAAACTACATTTCGATCATGCATTGTAAATTTTGGGTTAAATGAATTTGGAGATTTAGTAAATAGAGGAGCTGGCTATGACGATAGAATTGAACAAACAACAGTGTCACCAAACCTTAAATGGCATGGAGGAATAGGCAACCCATCTACAGATTTTACAAGAAATTTCTCAAGAGGACAAGAACTTGAAAGAGGATCTTTAACATTTACTTTGACAAAAGAATTTTATGATAAATCAATTGCAGGATTTATTGATACTTTTTATCCTTAAATTCATGAGGTGTAAAATCTTATGAAAAAAAGATTACACAAACCTCAAGTAACTGTTGATTTTTTTATAGCAGATCTCCATAATGATTTTATGAGTGCTTCTTTTAAAAGTTCTAATCATGGAGTATGGAAAGATATTGCTCAAAGAGTACATGCAATTTATTCTTCTTATGTAGATCTTCAATTTACTTACAGTAGAACTCCATCTTCGACTACTGCTTTACCTAATGGTCATTTTTCAGTGGAATATAATAAATCCACAGATGCATTAGATTACGATACTATTAATCATCTTCTTGATGGTCTTTCAGATGTTCCAAAAGAGGCTAATTTAAGTACTGTCTTAACAGAAGAAATAGCAAAAGGGAACACAGAAGCTCAAGCAAAAAAAACAATTGTGTTAAGATTCTGTGAACATGTTAATACAAAAGGGTTGTCATATCCTTCTGGACACAAATCATGGATATTTTCAACTACTCCTACAATTGATTCTCGACTAGAAGCATATTCTCATAAATTATTAGTTGAAGCATATGCTACTACAATCTCACATGAGTTAGGTCATTTGTTTGGTTTAGAGCATAATGACGCATATAACAATTTTATGAACGCTCAAGGAGTTGTTATCGATCCACCTAAATTTAAGTTTTCCCAATCTATAACCGCAGAGCAAGGAAGACAAATTCAACAATATCTCAAAACACAATAACAATAATACAAATATACATTTCAGCATCAGATCAAGATCGATTTAAGCAATTTTTAGTTATAGATTCATAACTCTTAAATATATCTTTTTCTTTTTTACTTTTATGAATGCAATTTCTGTTCAAAATCTTACAAAAAAATTTAATGGATTGACTGCTGTCGACCATATTTCTTTTTCTGTAGGTAAAGGAGAAATTTTTGGATTTCTTGGTCCAAATGGCGCAGGAAAGACAACAACTATCAAAATGTTGACCACACTTCTTGACCCCTCTGGAGGATCAATAGAATTATACGGTGCAGATCCTTCAAAAGATAAAAATACTGTACGAAAAAATTTTGGGATTGTCTTTCAAGACCAAAGCCTTGATGATGAATTAACAGCATATGAAAATATGGAATTTCATGGAATCCTTTATGATGTCCCAAAAATCTTGCTCAAACAACGGATAGAAGAATTGTTAAAATTTGTTGAATTATGGGACAGAAAAAATAGTTATGTTAAAACATTTTCAGGAGGCATGAAACGCAGACTTGAACTGGCACGGGGATTGCTTCACCACCCTAAAATTTTGTTTATGGACGAACCAACACTTGGTCTTGATCCACAAACACGAAATCATATCTGGTCATATATTAATGAATTAAATAAAAAAGAAAAAATCACTGTATTTTTTACAACACATTACATGGAAGAAGCAGAAAAAAATGCAACGAAAACTGCAATAATAGATCATGGAAAAATTATAACTACCGGAACACCACAGCAATTAATGAAAAAAACAAAATCTGCATCTTTAGAAAATGCATTTATTAAACTGACAGGCCATGCTATTCGTGAAGAAGAAGCAAATAACAGCGATCATTTAAGAGAAGTTATGAAAATGAGGAATAGACAATGAATCGCCATTATTTCAAGGTCATGTACATAATGTGGTTACGACAATTAAAACGATATTCTCGTTCAAAATCACGTCTTATTGGCGCACTTGGTCAGCCATTATTATTTTTATTTGCGTTAGGATTTGGTCTTGGACCTGTATTTGCACAAGCAGGAAAAGGTGATTATATCACATTTTTAGTCCCAGGCATTGTTGCAATGTCTGTTTTATTTACATCTATGTTTTCAGGAATTGAAATTATTTGGGATAGACAATTCGGATTTTTAAAAGAAACACTTGTTGCACCAGTATCACGATTTCAAATTATGGTTGGCAGAACATTTGGCGGGGCAACCATTTCAATTTTCCAAGGTTTTGTTATTCTTTTACTCGCACATATTGTAGGATTTCGATTGCCAACCCTTACTGCTTTATTTTTCACATTTCTATTTATGGCATTAATTGCGTTAACATTTACTGCATTAGGAACTGCAATTGCATCCCGAATGCAGGACTTTCATGGATTTCAACTTATAATGAATTTTCTTGTGATGCCATTAGTATTTTTATCAGGAGCATTATTTCCTATCGATGGCCTGCCAAAAGTAATGGAAATTATTGTTAAATGCAATCCCCTTTCTTACGGAATTGATGGTATGCGCGGAGCATTAAGCGGAACAGATGTCTATGGATTAATACCTGACCTCTGTGTTCTTGGCGTAACAACTGCAGTATTATTTATTATTGGCAGCTATATGTTTTCTAAAATACAAGTTTGAAGAAAAATTATTTAAGTTATATTTTTAAAAATCCATCCAATTCTTCTTCTTTCTTTGGCACTTTCAATGCTTTGCCTGTAAGTTTTTTATATAGGAAAAGATATTCATCTGATGCTTTCTTTTTTATATCATTAGGAATAGGTGGCGCAGGACCATTGCCTGTAAACCCTGCATCTGTTAGCCAATCTATAATAACATGTGGTTGAAACACAACATTATTTTCCCAATACACTGCAGTTTTTAGACAATGAAATCCTGGAATGATATTTCCTTCAACATCAAATTGATACGTTGCTGAAACAAGAACCAATCCTTGCTTTTCTGCATGTTCAGTTGCTTTTTGAAATAATTGTGCTGTTGTTTCTTCAATTTTTTCAAAAATATCTTCGTCAACAAGCCCTTCTGCATAAATTGCTTGTTTAGAATGAGTATGATCTTTCATAACAGGAATTAAAATTGGATTTTCTAATTTTTGATTTTCTTTTAATCCTGGAGGTAAAGTATGATCACAAACAGTCCTAATCCCTTTTTGATATTGTGTCCAAATGTTTAGTTGGTTTGTTAAATACCCCAGCATAATACAAGAAATAGGTAATTGCGGGAGGTTTTGAGTTATTATAACTCTTGGGTGTGGCAGATCAAGTTTTGCAAAATATGCTGTCAATGCTGCTAAAACATATCCTTTTAACGGAATTGTCCCTACTGAACGACCAGATACAACTTCTCTATCAGTTGCAATACATACTTTTTTTCCATTGAGAGGATAATAATCCCACTCATCATCCTGGATTTTTCCTGGAAAATTTGTTTTTTCGATTTCCATTGTAAGAATGACTCAAGTAAATGACTCAAGTAACATATAGTTAACAGTATTCCTGAGAATAATACTTCTTATTGACCTTTGATTTATATAGTTTGTGATGGAAAATATATATTTAAAAAAAAGTTATCCATTGAAAAATAATATTTTACCACTTTTTAATAGTAAACTATATAAATAAGCTGACAACCATTTGTTCTAGGAGTCCAGAAAGTAGATATGAAAGTATGACTGTTCTGTTAACAGATAAGTTACAACTTGAGATAGGAACAGGAGTTATTGATAATAATGATACTTGAAAATAAAATAGCACAATTACAACGAGAGAATGGAACTGTTGAATTTTCTTTAACAAATACCACTAATACAAATGAAGGATTAACAGTTGTCGTTGATAAGATCGATGATCAAGCATATGTTTATTTAAAATTTTATTCAATAATGGGATTTCATTATGTTCCTTTAAATGAATCAGCATTTAATGATTGTTTTATAACAAGTCAGAGAAAAAATACACGAGAAGGGATTGCTATTTTTGATATTAAAAAAAATCTCACCAATGCAAATTATAGTTTAGCAGGATTAGTTGATTATTTTGATAGACAATATGGAATCATTGAAGACGCAGCTGATTTAGGGTTCCTCTCTGATTCTCATGTATTTGATTTATTTGGAATTGGAAAACGTGCGAATAGAAGAGTTGTTGACAAATATGGACAAATTGCATTAGGGTGGGCGATTGTTGAATATTGTACTGGAGAATTAAGTAATTTATTATCTGAACAAAGAGAAATGGGACATAGTAACTTTTATGGAGACATACAAATCATAGCAGAACATGCCTTAAGAAAAATGCATAGATTATATTCAAGAAGTCTTGACATGCACGGATTATTATATCAGGATCCTCATTTTATTATGGAACAGGAAAAACCAGCAGATTATACAACCTGGACAAGAAAACTCTTTGGAACAGGAATTCTTGAATCTCAAACCATCTGAATAATCGTTGCACCGACCATTGTCATTGTAACAAGAATTAAAAGAACAGTAGCTCCCCAGCAAATAATATTGTAAAATCTGCTATTTACATGTTCACCCATAATTTTTTCTTTGTTAATTAAATACAACATAGCAACAAGAACAAAAGGTAATGCTAACCCATTGACAACTTGTGAAATAATTATCACGGGAATAAGTGGAACATTTGGAATTAAAACAATCATTGCAGATAAAATAACCATTGCAACAATAATAACGTAAAATTTAGGTGCTTCATGATATTTTTTATTAACACCAGATTCCCATCCAAATGCTTCACAAATATAATACGCAGTTGAAAGAGGAAGAATAAATGCACCAAAAAAAGCAGCTGCAAATAATCCTACTGCAAAAAGCATTGATGCAAGATGACCTGCAAATGGTTCAAGAGCAATTGCAGCTTGATCAGCTGTTTCAATATGTATTCCATGAGGGAATAATGTTGCTGCTGCTGCAAGCATAATAAAAAAGGAAATACCCATAGAAATAATTCCACTAATAATTATTTCCCATTTTGCATACACATATTCAGATAATTTAACCCCTTTTTCAACAATAGCAGATTGAAGATAAAATTGCATCCACGGAGTGATAGAAGTTCCTAAAATCCCAACAAGAATAATCCAATAGTTCATACCAAACTGCAGAGTAGGAGTTATCATATTCCATCCCACTGTTGGCCAATCAGGATGCGCTAAAATTCCAGACAAAATATATGTTACATAAAATAAGCAAAGTCCTAAAAAAACACGTTCTAAATATTTGTAATTAACACGAATAATTAAAAATAAAACAATAACAGCAGAACCAAAAACAACAAGATATTTGTTTAATCCAAAAATTTGCGCTGCAGCAGTAATTCCTGCAAACTCTGCAACTGTTGTTCCAAAATTTGCAACAAATAAACCTATCATAAGCAAAACTGTTGTTCGCAACCCTACATTTTCACGAATTAAATCTGCAAGACCTTTTCCTGTCACAACACCCATACGCGCACACATTTCTTGAACAATAATCAACAATAACGCAAGAGGAATAATTGTCCAAAACATACTGTATCCATAGGACGCACCTGCAACTGAAAAAGTTGTAATCCCCCCAGCATCATTATCAGCAACTGCACTAATAATCCCCGGACCAATAATTGAGAAAAAAAACATAATGTTTCGAAAACTATTTCGAAAATCAAATTTGGCCATTGATGCCTCCTGATTTTAATTCTAATTTAAGATCGAGCTTAGGATCTATTTTATGTTTTCTTTTTGCTCGTTTAATGATTAGTTTTCTTCTAATCCAAGATTCAGGAATCACTTTTGTGAGAATTTCATCAGCAGTAATCATGCCTTTAAGCTTACTACTTTCATCTATAACAGGGATAACATAAAAATTATATTTTTCCAATGCAATTGCAATATCTTGTTTTGTCGCAGAGAGACCTACTGCCATAGGATGTTTTTTCATACTCAATTTTAACTTTTGACGAGGAGAAGCATTAAGCAACGTACGCACAGACAAGGTACCAACAAGATGATGGTCATGGTCAATAACAAAAAGAACGTGAATTTTATCTGCAGAAGGTTTTGATTTTTTAATATATGAAATTGCTTGTGTCGCAGTCAAGTCATCATATAATGTAAAAACATCAGTTCTCATCAGTGCTCCTGCACTATTTTCAGGATATTGATGCAACTCCTGAATACTTTTTGCTTTTTCAGGAGACATATGCTGCAAAATAAATTTAGCTTTTTCCTGATCCATTAAAATAAGAAGGTCTGCAGCTTTATACACAGGCATGCTTTCTAGCAATTCAACAATGCGAGGCACTTTTAATCCTTTGAAAAAAGATTCCTGGACTTCAGGCTGTGCTTCTACAAGTGTTTTTGCAGCAGTTTTTTTATCAAGTTTGTTAAAAATAATCATCTGTTCTTTAGGAGTTAATTCTCCCATTAAATCCGCAATATCTCCTGGATGCATTTCTGCAATTTTTGTATGACTTTCTTTCAAATGAAGATGTTTATTTACTTCTAATGGTTCAACAAATTTCCAGGGAATAATACGTTCAGAAGTCATTGAATAAATAAATCGCCCAAAAACGTTTTGCTTAACACCTAATCGTCTAAAAAAACTTGTTGTACCAACACAAACCCCGGTAATACATAATTCTTCGTCTACTTTATTGAGCAATAAATCATTAACTCGAACAACTTTAACACCAGCAACATCAATTATTTGTTTATCTAGTAATTCATGTGCAAGAAGATCATGTTCATGAACAAATGTAAAATCCACATTTGAAGAAATAGTATTCAAAGAAATACTAAAGATTCCTGTAACTGTATCTTGTTTAATTCCTTGGACATAATCCCACGATACTCTTTTTTTATAATTATCTTTTGCAAGAAAAACAAAATAAATTATTTTTGCTGATTCCAATCCATCAACAAAAACAAGGTCACACAGTTTTCCAAGTATTTTTTTTTCGCTATCAATAACATCCTGATTAAATAATTCTGTGTAAAATACCATGGTTCCCCTTTTTTTTGATTCTCTTTAACATATAAAAAGCTTTTGTATTTGTTACCCCTTGATTGCAAACAATAAAATGAAGTATCAAATTTTTTCAATAAATTTATATACCTGGTTTGGAAAGAGTCATAGTGAAAAAGATGATTCTTTTTCGAGGTGGTTTATTATGCCAAAAAAAACAGTCAAAAAAGTAATAAAAAAAACAGCTAAAAATGTTCGAAAGATGCCACGAAAAGCAGTGAATGTAAAACCAGTTAATTCTATAACGCCTGTAACATTACCAGTTCAACCAACACAAACAGTTGAAACACAAGCACCACTCGTGCAAGAAGTTGTTCAACCTGTTACAGAAGCACCAGTCCAAAATGTTCCTACAGAACCAATTGTTCAAATAAAGGAGGAGTCTAAAATGACAGATGATAAAGGAGTTGGAAAAGATTATGACCCAACAGAATTTTCCCAGCCTGCAGTTCAGGCAGGAGACAGTAGTGGCTCAAAAATATTTTTATATGTCGGAATTAGTGTTGTCGTTATTGCATTAATTGTTGGCGGGTTATTTTTAGGAGGAGTCTTTAAACAAGGTTCATCCCAATCATTAACAGGCGCAACTGTTATTACAGCATACTGCACAGATTCAGATGGCGGATACAATAGATTCACCAAAGGTGTTGCAGAAGGAACATATTACCTTGATTATCAAGATGGAACATTTATGGATGAATGTGCATCTGGCGAAGAAAATAAATTAACAGAATATTACTGTAAAAATGATCTTGTTGTCTATGTAACAGAACCATGCCCAGATGGAATGACATGCACTGATGGCATTTGCCAATAAAAATTTTTTTAATTTTATTTTCTTTTTAATTTTCTATTTCTGAATATTTTAAGGAATTAAAAGTTGATTGAATTAAAATATACCTTTAAAGATCAAGAATATCCGGACAAACTATTTTTACATCTGCAGAGGCATATCTAGAATAAAAAGCACCAATATGTCCTAACCCAAAAACTACAACATGGGGCTGATGTTCTTCCATTAATTTTAAAGCAGTTAAGTCACCTAAAAGAGGATTACAATTAGTTCCATAAAAACCACGATCGAAAAATAATAATTTCATCATGTTGCCACGAATTATCTCTCCAGTTAGAAAGTCCTTAGCAATTCCTGCTTTTCTTAAGAGTTCCCTTTCAAACGTATAAATATCTAAACCCACCTCGCTTGCCATGGTTAGTTCTTCAATATGCCTAATACAATTAATATGATCGTCCAAAGGAACAACGCGTCCACCATGAAAATTTACATATGCTCCAAGACTATTATAAAAATCACAAAAGGCAGGACGATGAATCTCCTTAGAAGTACTATCAGGCGTTACTGGATACTGACATGCTTCAGTACCAACAATTATTCCTTGTTTAACTATTTTTTCTAATAAACTAATAACTCCGGGAAGTTGATCGGGTGTATGCTGAACACCTATAAACAATTGCGGAGAGTAAACCATCTAAACAAAGGGTTAATTCTCTCTCTTTAAAGGTTATTATTAAAAATAAACAAAAAAAAATAATTAAGAAAAAATAGTGAAAAGAAAATAAACAAAAGAATTAAAACAAAAAATCAATCAAGCATATTCTTCTGCTTCAATAACAGTCAATGCAAGCTTTTTATAATCCATTGCACCAGGTGAACGCTTTGCATAATCAAAAATATCTTTTCCTTGGCTTGGCGCTTCACGCAACTTTGAATTCATACGAATTGGATTGCTGACTAATTCTTCATACCCTCGCTTGATTTCTTTCAATGTTTCAGTGCATGATTTGTTCCTTCGATCATACAACGTTGGAATAACTTGCGTAATTTTAATGTCATGATCAAATAATTCATTAATTTCTGAAATTGTCTGGGACATTTTTTTCAATGCATCTAACGCAAGAAATTCTGTTGCAACAGGAACAAACGCTTCATTTGCATACAATAATGCATTAACATTAAGTAAACTTAATGATGGCGGGCAATCGATAATAACATAATCATAATTAAAAATAGGTTCTAACTTTCTTCTGAGAATTGTTTCTCGACTTGTTTGACCACCCATAATTAATTCTGCTTTTGCCAAGGCACTATCACTTGTAATTATATCTAAATTTGGTCCTATATTAACAATACAATCATATGGATCAACATCATTTATCAAAAGATCATACATTGTTTTTTCACTTTGAACACAAAGACATGTACCAAGATTTCCTTGTGGATCAAGGTCAATCATAAGAACTCGTTTTTCATTTGCGGCAAGAGCAGTTGCCAGATTAATAGTCGTTGTTGTTTTTGCAACGCCCCCCTTCTGATTAATAATACAAATTTTCCTCATATCATCACCCTCTTTTTGTCATTACTATTATGAACGGATATGTATTCGCAACAACGGCAAAGTATTTAAAGTTTATCATTGTCTCGATAGAAAAGAAATTAAATTTTATCACAGGTGTACGTATGGACAAAGAAATGAAACATATTGCAAAAAAATATGCATTGCAAAATGCAGTAAAATTCAACGGCACAGCAACTATTGGCAATGTTTTGGGCAAAGTCCTTGGAGCACATCCTGAATATAAAACAGAAATTAAACAATTACAGCCAATAATCACAGCAGTTGTGAATGAAATCAATGCATTATCTCGAGATGAACAAAAATGCCAGCTGACAGTTTTTGCACCGGAATTAGTAGGAGAACATAAAAAATCTGAGAAACATGAATTAAAAGAACTTCCTCATCATCCTTCTGGAGAAAAATTAACCTTTAGATTTGCACCATCTCCTTCTGGACCACTACACATTGGTCATGCATATGTTATTTCATTAAATTCATTGTATGCAAAAAAGTACAAAGGCAAATTTATTCTGCGAATAGAAGATACAAACCCTGAAAATATTTATCCTGATGCCTACGATATGATTGAAACAGACGCACGCTGGTTGACAAACAACAATATCAGTGAAGTGATTGTACAATCTGACCGAATGGAATTATATTACAAACATGCATTGCAATTATTAGAAGAAGGCCATGCATATGTCTGCTTATGCGATTCAGAAGAATTCAGAAAACTTTCTCAAAGCATGGAAGCATGCCCTTGTAGAAATAATAATCCAGATGAAAATGTCAAACGATGGGAACACATGCTTTCTACAACTAAACAAGGAGAAGCAGTTGTACGATTTAAAACAGATATAGCTCACAAAAATCCTGCAATGCGTGACTTTCCAATATTGCGGATAAATGAAACGTCTCATCCGCGACAAGGAGAGAAATATAGGGTTTGGCCATTAATGAATTTTGCAGTATCAATTGATGACATGGACTTAGGAATTACACATGCATTACGAGGAAAAGATCATGCAGATAATGCAAAACGACAAGAATTCATTCACAACGCTCTTCAAGTTGACACCCCAATTCCAATTTCAGTGGGGAGAATTAATTTTACTGGGACTTCAGTCGAGGTTTCCTGCTCTAAAACCAGAGCAATGATTGAAAATAAAGAATTTGAAGGATGGGATGATATTAGATTACCATTTGTCGGAGCATTACGTCGCAGAGGATATCAACCTGAAGCATTTCAAAAATATGCAACAGAAATTGGAATTTCCACAGCAGACAAAACTGTTGACATTACAGAATTTTTTAAAACAATTAATTCTTTCAATAAAGAAATTATTGATCCAATTTCCAACAGATATTTTTTTATTAATAATCCTGTTGAAATTAAAATAAAGAATGCACCGCATAAACATATACGAATGGATTTACATTCTGAAACAAAAAAAGGTGGAAGAACCTTGGAAACAACAGATGTATTTTATCTCACTCAGGAAGATGTGCAGGCATTTGCATCTGAAGAAGTATATCGATTAATGGATTGTCTCAATTTCATGAAACATGGAACAGAATATGGGTTTATGAGCGAAGATTATGAAACCTACAAGAAAAATGGCAAAAAGATAATGCATTGGTTGCCTAAAAATAATAAACTCATTGATATTGAAGTGCTTATGCCTGATAACACAATTGCAAAAGGATATGGTGAAGAAGCAGTTGCAGAATTAGAAGTAGGAGCAATTGTACAGTTTGAACGATTTGGATTTTGCAGATTAGATTCTATTGAAGGAAATCTATACAAATTTTGGTTTGGACATAAGTAAAATAAAAAATCCCAATCGCTCCAATAGGCTTGGTATTTTGTGGATGGATCCCTTTGCGATTGGAATTTTTAGTGTTATGAATTTACCGTGTATAAGAATAATTCACCCAACCACTGCAAGCAGGGGGTAAATTCGAAACAATTTATAAAATATGCTTGATTACTTTGCAGAATGTGTAGACTTCAAGGAAATATTGCAACATTATTGACAGACCTACCTGAATTAGACCCTAGTTTATTTGAACAACGACAATATACGCAAGAAAGTAGACCTGATATATTTATGTGGCTGGATAATTTTCGTTTAATTGGTCCAACAACTAATCCTCTTCCTGTTGTAACAACTGTTTTGATAACTGATTCTGATGGAACATACCAACAATATGTTTTAGGAAAAATTGGACCAGATCTGGTAGTAGGAAATCCAACTTCAAGATTAGGGAGTTCTTATAACGCACCATATATTACAGGAAATCCTGTAATTATAAAACCTAACGGGACCATGTTCCAATGGTATCCAAAAGATCATAGATTTTAGAAATAATAAATAATCGTACCTATTTAAATTGATGAATCAATTTAAACATTGTAATTTTTTTACAAAGATGTCAAAGATAATCTTCTTCTTTTCCTTCGACACAGTAAATAATACTTTTTCAATCATTGCAGAAGAAATAGTAAAAATATAATTGAGTTTTATCACGCTGTCTTTTATTGCACCCTCTTTTTTTGTTAATGGAACTCCTTCCATTGTTACATTGCTTGTTATCCCAGCAACAACAATATTACCAAATTCTTCAAATAAAACTACTGCAGGTCTTTTTTTAATTTCAAACGTATCTGTGAATTGTATCTGTGCTAACACAACATCTCCTGGTTTAGGCATGTTCCCACGCCTCATCGTCTTTATTATCCCATAATTCTTTCATTTTAACTTGTTGAATTTTATGAAGAAACTCATCATATTGATTTTTTTTCTTTACAGTTTTATACACTTGTATCAATTGTTTAATTAGTTCATTATAAGTCTGACGAGGATATTCCTGTATTTCTTTTAATGAGGTTATTATTGACTTATCGAGCTGTATTGTTGTTTTAACCATTATATACCATTTATAATTAGTATATAAGATATTATATATAAACTTTTTCATAGATCTTATTGAGTATTACTTCTTAAAAAAGTCGATTGAGAAAAAGAGGAAAGATTTTCAGGAATTATTAGAACCCATAACTATCAAATATAAATAAAAGTAAAATTAAAATGAATAAAACAAAAAAATGAATAGAACAAAATCAAAACAACATTCTTTTTCTTGAAATAGGTTGTTCTTGCTGTGGCACTGACGTAAATGGCGGCAATGGTGCATTATACTGCCTCATCGGCTGTGGTTGCTCTTGTTGCTGCTGATTACTATAATTGCCAAAATCAGGAGGAACTTGCATAGGTTCTGATGGTAATGGCATCTGTGGTCTGATTTGCATAGGTTCTGGACCCATTCGTTGCATATACGGATTAAAATCTTTTATAACTGCAGGAGGAGTTTGCTTTTCATTTACTAACCCTGCAACAGTCAAAATTGCCTCAGCAATCTTTTCATTCTGTTCAGTTATTTCCCCTAACTTTACAAATAATGGACCATCTTCAGCATCCATCTTTTGATTAAACAAAACTACCATTTGTTTAACAACAGCTGTTAATTTATTCATCGATTCAATTAACACTTGGGTTTCAAGAGTTAATTTTGGTATATGCTGGTAATGTGCTTTTGTTTCAAGAACATCCTGTTGGACCTGCTGCATTTGATCCATATGCACATCAAATTTCTTTTGAAGATCTGTTTCCCTTTTTTTTACCTGTTTTGATAATGAAGACATATTCTTTTTTAAATCCCTAACATGTTTCAAAGGAACTGATTTTCCAATCTTTTTTTGTGATTTTATAATTACGACCTGTTTTATTGGTTTTTTAATGGACTTTTTGATAACTTTTTTTGTTTGTTTTGTTGAATATGTTGTAACTTTCTTTTTCACAACTGTGCCTTTTTTTGGCTTCGTTTCAGTGGTAATCTCTTGTTTTATAATTTGAGGAGAAGATTGTTTATCAATGACATCCAATATATTTTTGCTTATAACATCGCTCATAAAGCCACCCCATTGTATTTTTAAATAAAGACTATATAAATAGTTTTCGAAAATGAGGTTTACAAAACACTTAAATACTTCTTTTCTTAAAAAAATAGAATATGGTAGATAGTAGGCTCGTCTCATATATCCAACAGCAGTTAAAAAACGGCTATGACATAGCAATTATACGCAATTCTCTTCTTCAAAATAATTATCCCCCTGAAGAAATAGATGCAGCGTTTCAATCCTTAGGAGGAATTTCAAAACAACAGATTCAACAGCTTACTGAATATATTAAACAAAATATTACAAAGGGATACTCTGGTCAACAAATTCAACAATTTTTACTCCAACAAGGATATCCTTCTACTGCTATTAACAATGCATATCAACAGGCCATGAAAAAATCATTTGGATTATCTGTCAAAACACTCCTCATTGCATTTCTTATTATTCTCGTTATTGCTGCACTTGGTGCAACTGCATGGTTTTTTATGAATATGGAACCAACAGTTAAACAAGAACCATCATTCAGCATTTCTCTTGATATTGACACAGTCGCACCAGGAGATACTCTGTATGTTAATAATGATTTTACATATTTTCCTTCAATACGTGAATACCCTATCACAGTCTATTATACTCTTAATGATAATACCCAAACTCGCATAGACAGCTGGCAGATTTCCATGGGAACTTCAGATGCATTACTTAAAAATACAAAATATATTATTCCCCGAACAACAATTTCCGGAACATATACTCTTGATGCAACAATGAATTATGGCACACTTTCTCGTCAAGCATCTGCACTCTTTACTGTTTCTATTGATCAAGAGGAAATAGCTGCTGCTGAAGTGCGTTCAGAAACTACGCAAGAAGAAACGTCAGAACCTGCGACAACAAAAACAATAGAAGTTGTAGAAACTGCAACTGAAACAATAATCCCTGGCCAAGATGATTACAAAAATCTTGCTTTTGCTAAAGAAAGTGCACCAACAGACCCAGCAACTGCACTTCAATATTGTGCTCTTATTTCAACTCAAACAAAAATAGATGAATGTTATTGGAATGTTGCAAAATTGAGCACAGATAAATCATATTGTGAAATTATTGTTGCAGACCATACACGAGATTCATGCTGGATAGGTTTTGCATTTGAACAAAATGATTATTCTGTATGTGAAGAAATTTCAAATCCATTCTTAAAACAAAGCTGTGATCAACTGAAAAAAGTTGCTGAGTTAAAAGCAATGCAAGAACAAACATACTAAAAAACATGTTGTATTTATTCTAAAAGAGATATTGTCAGCGTAGCAATATACTCTGATTGTTGTATTTCTTTCCCAACTTCATGTACTGGAGATAAAGAATTAAGTGAAACAACATATCCAAACGTATCTTTATTATCTGGTGCAAGATAGGTAAGTGCATCTGTTGTTTGTGTTGATATATGAACTTCATCATACATGATATCATTATCTTGTGGAACTAATACAACTGTTGCTTCCCCAGCCCAAATACATTTTACATCGATAGGACAGCGTGAATCAGAATCCACTCTGTTAAATGTAAGATAATGACCTTCAAAACTTACTGTTTCTCCAACTGCTATTTGAAACGGAACTCCTATTGAAACAATTGAAGGAGCATCAGAAACAGTATCTGCTTGTTCAAGAGAGCAAGAACTAATGAAAATAACAAGAAAAAACAATGTTAATATTTTTTGTAGGTTCATAGTACTATGTATTATTGGTAAGTATTTATAGTTATTGAAGACTTCGAATAGAATGAGAGTAATATCTATAATCAAATGATCCTTTAACTGACCAAAAACATCATTTTAAACTTTTCTTACATATCTTTGCTTTTGGATCATCTATACATTTCTTTGATTTCCAGAAAAAGAATCCTATGACTCCAAACGTCATAACTGGTGAAACCCATTGAGGAATATGGACTCCGAAACTATCGGCAAGCATTATAGCCCCAAGAAAAAAGATTGAATACATTGCACCATTCTTGAGATATTTGTACTTTTTTATTGTACTTATGTTACTTACAGTAATATTTCTTAACACAAAAGCACCAATACCATTACCTATTAAAATTAAAGGAACTGAAAGTGTAAATGCGAATGCACCAAGAACCCCATCTATTGAAAATGTTGCATCAATGACTTCTAAATAAAAGATTTTACTTAAATCAGTTCGTGTTTTTTCTAATAAGTTCTTTTCCTGCTCTTCGGCATTTTGCTTAAAACCATGAGTAATAAAAAATGCTGTTGAACCAACAACTGCACTAAAAGCCATAAATGGATTAACTTTTAATGCAAACCAAACAAGGATAGAAAGGAAAACAGAAACAACTGCAAAAAACCACACTCCTTTTTTCTGGATATATTCTTCACCAACCATACCATAATTTTTTGACTCAAGGAATAACCAATGAAAAAACAAAAAGACAAGAAATACACCTCCACCTGTCAGTAAAATAGGAGCGGAAAGTTCAATAGCTTCAATAATTTTAGGATCATTGCTAAATGTAGCTGTTAATGCTCCTATTGGACCAAGAGAAGGAGTGACTGCATACACAATCATCCACGGCAACATACCTCTAATAACAAAAACTGCAAATAAGATACCCCAAATTAAAAACCAACGACGAGCTTTTTCACCCATTGTTGATAATACTTCTGCATTAATAATTGCATTATCAATACTGCTGATTATTTCAAATAAACAAAGACCAGCAATTGTTAAAATCATTAAAAGGATATCCATTATGCTTTTTTGATATGTCAAGTTTAATAAAGATTTCTATCTTTTATGAGTACAATATAATAAATGAGATAACAAATAATCCTTCGAACATCACATTTTTAAATTCACAGCATTTTGTCTTTTTATGCAACATCGATTAACAGAATTACAACCAACAATCTCTTTATGTATGATAATAAAAAATGAAGAAGAATGGCTTCAACAATGTTTAGATTCTGTTAAAGACCTTGTTTCTGAAATGATTATTGTTGATACGGGAAGCACAGATAACACAAAAGCAATAGCAAAAAAAAATGGTGCAAAAGTATTTGATTTTACATGGACAGATGATTTTGCTGCTGCTCGAAACTTTTCCATCAGCAAAGCAACATGTGACTGGATACTCTGGATTGATGCTGATGAAACTATTGCTTCAATAGATCACGATATAATAAAAAAACTTATTGAAGAAGCGCAATTTCCATTAATTATTCTTGAACAAAGACATTACACTCATGACTCCAAAAACCTGCTTTTCAAAAAAATTGATGATAGGTATAAACAACAAGCAAAAGGATTTGAAGGATACACATCAACACTCACAACACGATTATTTAAAAATAAAATAGGACTTCAATTTGAGGGAGTAGTACATGAAACATTAGATAAAAGCATGTTAAAATTAAAATTAAAATTTTTACGAACGGATATTCCAATTCACCATTATCAAAATATGAAAAGCGATTCACGCATGAAGATGAAACAAGAAAAATATGATACTCTTCTCGTAGAAAAAGAAAAACAAGACCCAAAAGATATTAAAAATCTTCATGATCTTGCCATTACTGCAATGCAACAAGAAGATCTTAGTAAAGCATTTTCTTATTTTAAAAAAATATATGACCTCGATGCAGAGCTTTTAGAACCGCATCTTGGCATGGGCCTTATTTGGGCAAAACGAGGAGATTATCCACGTGCAATTAAATTTTTTCTTACTGCCATGAGTAAAAAAACAACACGAACAATTGAATTATCCATCCCTATCACAATGGTCCGTGAAACAATAATTTTTAATCTTGCACTGTGTTATCTAAGAGTAGGCAACCGCAGTCAAGCATTGCACATCTTCAAAGATATGATACGATTAAATAGTAGGTTTACTCCACAAATTCAAGAAAAAATGCGACAGATGGGTATCACAGGAACAAAACCTGCAGCTTAATGTTTTGTGAGAAAATAATAAATTCCTTTTGGAGCAAAATATGTTACATGTGTAACAAATTCTTTTAAAGAATATGGATGCGTAACATATTGTACTTTCTTTTTATTTATTCCAACTGCTTTCTTTTTTAAGATATATACAATTGCATCTTGATTTGGCACTGTATCAAGAAGCGTATAATCTTTCCCAAACCAATCAAGATTATGTAAATCTGAATTTGCAACAATATGTTTTTGCAATTGGTCTGCAACACGCACTGCTTTTGCATTCAAATTAAAATGTTTAGTGTAAAAATGTGAATATTCAATAAAACTAAACAATTCTTTGTGCTCAATAACTGATTTTCCCAAACAGGAAGGGATGAGAAAAAACGGATGTGGTGCACCAATAAGTGCATGATCTTTTATTTTATACAAATCATCAAAGGTGTTTGTTTGAAGCGCCTCTTCTTTTGTAATATTATATACTAACGTATGTTTTTTTTCAATATCAAGCTCAGCACCTGCAAGCAACAGAATATTTTTCTTTTTTGCATAGCTTTTCCAGGGAGAAATATCTGATATCCCCTTATGCCAGGTTATTGCAAGAACATCATATTTTAATTTTACGGCACAATCAATAAGCTCTTTTGTTGTATACTGTAAATCTGTATCAACTGGATCTCCGGGAGTGTGAATATGCAAATCAACTTTGAGCATTAGGATGTTTATTTTGTGTTTGTTTTTAAAACTTATGAAGAATGAATGTAACCACTGAATAAGGGTTAATCACCATAATATTTATAAACCATTGATTTTTACAATTAAGAATGACACCAAATCAGGCACTTTTAAGAAAACCTAAGACAATATATGGATATGGTTCTACTCCCAATCCATTAAGTCAAGTTAGTTTAGAAGAGTCTATTCGTCGATTTAATGGAATTCAAGATCACTTTGAAGAATTTTACAGAACAGTTGAAGAGTCTAAACTTTTAAACGCAATCCTTGGCTTAACAACGAATGAATCATTTCTTGGAATGACTCTTGAAGAAGCACAAAGAGATGCAAGTTTTCGAAATTCAATGGCTGGATTTCTTCATGGAGAACATACAAGCTATCGTTCTATTTCAGATAACCTTGGTTGGTTCGGATTTTATGCTTCTTTTTTTAGTTCAACACCAATTCCAGAAAATTTACAAGTTATAGAACGAGGAAGAAAATCTTTAGAACTTCTTACAGCAATAACTGAAACAGATTCTAAATTTTACGAACATGTTTTGAAAGGGGTTTATGCTGCAGAATTACAAAAACAAGGACTTCTTGCTGCAGAGAATATTTTTATTTCAGTTGCATCTGTTCCTGAAGTAGGACATGAAATTCTTAAACCTCAAATGGTAAAACCTGGATCAGATACTATTCGTTATAGGCGCCAAGAATTTTATAATGGTCTTCCAGGAGATCGATCGCGATTTCCTACTTATATTGTACCAGAGGGAACACGTATTCGTGTTGCTGTAAAAAATACTAGTACAGACAAAGTATATCTTATTGTCCCAACAATAAATGGAATTCCTTTTCATTTACAATGTGCAGTTTTTAAGTATGATAATTTTAAAGATACAACGTTTCCACTTGAAGGAGTAGAATCTGTGAAACACTATCTTAAACCTGGAGAAGAACTTATTTTAGATCATTTTCAAGTAGATCGAACATCTATTGGGGATAATCCAAAAAGTTTTACTTCATCAGATATAGGAGATTATGGTTCACATGGATCTTTAGAAGAGCTTGCATTTGTTGCAGAACCATTAATTTTAGAAAAATATTCCGTATCTGATCTTGAATTATTAGAACGTGTTCCTGAATCAATGAGAAGACAAATTATTTATGAATCTAATTTAGGATACCTCAAAACCTGGTTAAGACAATTAAAAGAAGCAAAAAAAACTGAAATTTATGTCAGCCGTCCAGTTCTTGCTGGAAAAACAGAATCTTCAGAATTAGATAATCCATTCCTTGGATCGTTAGGATTTACTATAATCAGTGTTGAAAGACCTCCTGTTAAAGCTGTGCATACAATGGCATTTGAAGGTATATATAGAGAAAGTGGAGCACATAGTTTTAGTGGAGCAACTAAAGGTATGGGAGGAGGTATTGCCGGTCTTGCAACATTTAGTGGAGGAAGCGACTTAGGAGCTATTAGAGCAGATCGCTTTAATTTTGATTATGACTCCGCAATACATAGAGTTATTGGGTATTATCCTGTTAATTTAATGTCAACATCAGGAATTATGCGTGTTGTTCAGTAATTAAATTTAAAATCTAAACACATAAATAATCTAACATATTTCTTATTACCTATGCTCAAACATATAGACCAGTTAACACCTGCAGACATCGCATCTATCTGTGATCATACATTTTTACAACGAAGTGAAGCATACAGAAAAGAAACAAAACCTGGGGAAAGTGCAACACGATTACGAGAAAGGGCATTTCATACATTTCTTGAACAAACTAAAATATTAACATATAGACCATATGCAGTGTGCGTACGACCAGAAGATGTTGCAGAAGCAGTAACTTATTTACAAGATACAGGGATTATAATTGCATCTGTGGTGGGATTTCCAAATGGAAATAAATATTCTACTGTGTTCAAGGTTGCTGAAACACTTCTTGCAATAGAAAATGGTACTGATGAAATTGATATGGTAATGAATTATGACAAATTCAAAGAACATGATTTTGAATTTGTAAAACAAGATATTAATGCTGTTGTTGATGCAGCAGGTGATTCTCCTGTTAAATTAATTATTGAAACATCCGAACTTACAGAAGACCAACTGATTGTTGCCTGCAGAATTGCAGTGGAATGCAATGTCCCATTTATTAAAACATCAACAGGATTTGGGAGTCATGGTGCAAAGCCAGAACATTTACAAATCATGAAACAACATTTTAAACGAGGCATTAAAATGTCCGGAGGAATTACAAAAGAGAATGTCAAAGAATTACTTTTTGCTCTTTCTGATAATGGGATTATTGATATTGATCCACTTAAAATTAGAATTGGAGAAAGCAGTTTGCTTTAATAGTTGAAACGCCGCTCGTATTCTTTGTGAGTCATCCATTCAAGAACAATACATAAAACAATAACTTCATTACTTTTAATTGTATAAATTAATCTCCATGAATGAGGAAGATTATATTTCCATAAATTATCAAGGGGACCAAATTTAGCAATATACTCTTTTGGGATTAATCTTTTCGATAATTGAACTCCAGAAAATGCATTTTTTTTTAAGTCATCTGAAGCCCTGTCTAACCATTCTTTCAATTGCTTATCTTCAAATTTTCCAGTTTCAAGTTTTAGATAAGCGTTCTTAAGATTTTCATCAATAAATTTTATTTCTGATGCTATTTCCATGAAAGATCAGGTCTCCTCAAATATTTCTTCACGAATTCAGGATTCCATATCCAACAAATTGTACCTTTTTTGTCTACACCAATTTTGTTGATGCTGAGCAAATAGTCTATGACAACAACATATGTCTGCCACATGACTTTTTTTGGTAGTTTTTTCCACAACTGTGTTCTGTTGAACTCACCACTGTACTTTTCTATTGCATGCTCTACCATCAAAACAGTATCTAAGGTAGGCGACCTACTGTAAATAGTTTTTACCATAACCTTATTGTATATCAATTGATATATAAACATTACGCCTTTTTCGAACAATAACATATTAATAATTTTATTTGATGATTTAAAAAACAATTTGATTTGAAGGAGTCAGAGTGGAACCTTTTTTTGAAAGATTTTCAATAAATTTTATCTTCCACAAAGCTTATAAATAAATTATCATTAATTTAAAACCATGGCAGATTATGAAACAACAAAAGACATTCAAATTGATCCTAAAGTTATCAATCAAGTCATTGGCCAAGATGAAGCTGTTGAAATTATTAAAAAAGCTGGAGACCAACGAAGACATGTCCTTCTTATAGGAGAACCAGGAACAGGAAAATCTCTTCTTGGCATGGCACTTGCGGAATTATTGCCAAAAGAAAAACTTGTTGATATTGTTGCATTCCCTAATCCTCATGATGAAAATCAACCTTTAATTAGAACAATGCCAGGTGGCTCTGGCAGAGAACTTGTAATGAGAGCACGCATTGAAAGTGCATCAATGTTCAAAAATCAAAATTTAATATTCCTCATTATTATTTTTATTATTTCACTTATTCCATTCTGGCTTTGGAAAACTGGAAAAATTTCTGACATTATTTTTGCTGCATCTATTATTACCACTTCAGTTGCATTCATCGGCATTGTTTTTGCTATGAATCTTGGCAAACGTATGGGTGGTGAAAAAATACAAGTACCAAAAGTCATTGTTGATAATTTTGATAAAAAAAATGCACCATTTTTTGATGCAACAGGAGCACATGCAGGAGCATTATTAGGGGATGTTCTTCACGATCCATTCCAATCTGGAGGATTAGGAACACCTGCACATGAACGTATTATTGCCGGCATGATTCATAAAGCACATATGGGTGTCTTATTTGTTGATGAAATAGCAACACTCCAACCACATACACAGCAAGAATTACTTTCAGCATTGCAAGAAGGGCGTTATCCTATTACAGGCCAATCTGAACGAAGTGCTGGTGCAATGGTTAGAACAGAATTTGTCCCTTGTAATTTTATTCTTGTTGCTGCAGGGAACATGGAAACAATGAAGCAAATGCATCCTGCATTGCGAAGCAGAATCAGAGGTTATGGGTATGAAGTATATATGAAAGAAACTATGCCTGACAATGAAGAAAATAGATTCAAATTAGCACGATTTGTTGCACAAGAAGTTGTAAAAGATAAAAAAATACCTCACTTTAACAAAGAAGCTGTAGAAGCAATCATTGAAGAAGCAAAACGCAGAGCAAACAGAAAAGGACATTTGACATTACGATTACGTGATTTAGGCGGGATTATCCGAGCAGCTGGGGATTTAGCACTTGAAGAAAAAGCAAAATTTGTTGAACGTAAACATGTTCTTGCTGCTAAAAAACTTGCACGAACTCTTGAACAACAACTTGCCGATAAATATATTGAACGAAAAAAAGAATATGAAATTATTATCACAGAAGGAGAAAAAGTTGGCAGAGTCAACGGTCTTGCTGTTATTGGCGGTGGCGATGCATATTCTGGAATCATTCTTCCTATAGAAGCAGAAGTAACTCCTGGCGGTAAGCGAGGAGAATTTATTGCAACAGGAAAACTTGGAGAAATTGCAAAAGAAGCAGTAAAGAATGTTTCAGCTATTATTAAAAAATATTTTGGAGAAGATATTAAAGAAAAATATGATATTTATGTTCAATTTTTACAAACATACGAAGGTGTTGAAGGGGATTCAGCAAGTATTGCTGTTGCAGTCGCAATAATTTCTGCATTGAAAGATGTCCCTATTAAACAAGAATATGCAATGACTGGAAGTCTTTCTGTTAGAGGAGAAGCACTGCCAATCGGCGGAGTTACTGCAAAAGTTGAAGCAGCAATTGATGCAGGTATCAAAAAAGTTATTGTTCCAAAATCAAACATGCAGGACATTGTTTTAAACGAAAAACAGCTTGGACAAATAAAAATAATTCCAGTAGAAACATTAGATGAAGTTCTTAAAGAAGTCTTAAACTGGAAAGGTAAAGAAGCAATCTTGAAAAAGATATTAAAGAAATAATATTAGTTTCACTAATGCTGCAATAATCCTATTAGTGTCAATAACTATTTTCATTATGCACAATTATGTTTTTTAGCAATGCCTTTTTTTATTTTATTCCCTATCTCATTTGCATCAGTTTCTGTTAATTCACTATTCGCAAGAAGCTTATCCATTAACTCTAACTTTTTTGCTTTTTCCCACATTGCCTGGCGAACTACTTCACTCCATTTTATGTCTTTATGTTTGCGTATTATTGTGTATAAATTTTCAGGCACTGCAAATGTTACATTAGTCATAAAAATCACCTTTACTTATTTATGTGAAATAAGTATAATTACTTATTTATATACTTTTCTATGAATTCTTTTGGTTATTAATTCTTTTGGCTTTTTTAATTAGTGTTATAATGTTAATAGAATAATTTTTTTCAAAAAAATAACAACACTAACCCTGTTAAGACTATCATATTTCCAAAATCAGCAACAGAGGTTGTAATCGGAATAAGAAAATTGTTTGGATCTTTTTCTTTTTTAAAATAATATAGTCCTGCATAAATTGAAAGAACACATAACAATGCAACGATAATTAATACATCCAACAAAGTAATAACCAATATCTTCGCTGCGACAACAGGATTTACTGAATGTTCAACAAAATATGTTACTCCAAGAGCTGTACATGCACTGAGGACTGCTGTAATTGATGCAATGATAAATATTTGAGTTAACAACTGCTGTACAATAAGATTTTTCCACCATAATTTTGTTATTTCCCTTTTATGGAGCATTGTTGAAAATCGTGAAGACACAATAGTTCCATAATCCCCAATCATATCATTTAATGTTGGAAGCAAAATAACTAACGGCATGATAGAAATAAATATTGTTTTTACTTCTTCTAATGCAAAACCTCCTAATGAACTAACAAGAGATGCTAATATAATTATTTTTATACTTTCTTTAAGAATTGTTTTAGGAACATTACTATGCGCACCATATTCTTTAATATAAAACAAAGTTTTCTTGGAAATCTTATGAATATGATGAATATGGTGAATGAGAGGATGGTGTTTATGACGAGCAATTAGTTGAAGTTTTTTTAATTTTTTTTTCAGAGTATCTCTTTTGATTATCTTGTGAAAATGAAAGTTCATATGACCACCACCAATGCAAGTAAAATAGAAATAATACTAATGATATCTCCGGATGACGTTAAAAATGGGCCCATAATATTATTTGGATCATGACCTTTTTTGAACAAGTAAAATGTTGCAAAAAGAGTAAGAGGAATTTCTATTGCATTAGCAAGAATTCCTGCAAATAAAACAACAACAATAAGTTTTGGTGTGTATACTTGAAGAAAAAAATAATTGACAAAAAAAACAATAAGTCCTAATAGCAACGATACAATACCACTTAACACAAAAGATGCAATAACATTGCCTTGAATTATTTTTGTTCTTGTAGGATTTGACTTCGCATGGATTACCCCTAAAAATAACCCTGAACTTAATCGTGATGCCAAAGGAGCAGTAATATTTGCACGCATTTCTAAAAATCCTGGCAACAAAATAAGCATACTAGGAATAAGAAGAATTTTTTCTGTATAAATTGCAAGCACTGTTCCTGCAATAAGACCCCCTGCAACTGAAACTATTTGCGAAAAAAAGATTTCTTTAAAATTCATATCAAATATTTTCATTCGATATAAATTTATGAAGAAGATTCCTTATAATACTTTTGAAAAAAATCCACTCTTTTTGTCTTCTTACTCCCCCTTACAATGAAATGTTATTATTTGTAATGCATTACATCTTGTTAATAGATTTTTTCACTGCAACAATATGAACCGTATTTAAGTGAGGAAGAGAACAATGAGAACAATACACAAATTATAAACCGTGATTTAACTCATCTGCAATAGACTTTAATTTATCTAAAGAACCTACTAAAAGCTGCCTTACTCGTTCTTTACTAATGGGGGAGTCTAAACTAGTTCCTATATCTTTTAAGTATTGTTCACAAAAATAACGTTTATAAATAATCTCAATAACACGGTTACTAAGCCCGGCTTTTGAAAGTAAAGTATGAATTTCTACATAGTCCATATCAACTTTAGAACTTGGATCCGGAAGATGATCATGTAATGTATGACTTGAATCATCAACATCTATCGGTGCATCAAGAGAAGCAAATGAGGGTTTACTTCCTAAAATTTTTCTGCATTTATCAACATCCATTCCTTCTTGTTCTGCAAATTCTTCTAATGTTGCATCTGGATTATAACCTCTCATTAACTCTAACTTTTTTTCTGTACTCCAATGAGCATACCATTTATGTCTTGTCCACCTAGAATAAACCCCATTTGCTGCAGATTGAATAGTGCGATACATTTTATCATACACATATCCACTTAATTGAGTCCCATACGCAGGATCAAATTGCTTAATTGCTAACAATAATCCAATACTTCCTTCTTGCATTAAATCAGAAAGATCACACTCAGGTAAATTTAATATATGAAGAAAACGAGAAGCTATTGTACGCCTAAATCCTTCATATTTCTTGGCAAGTTCACTAGGCGTAGCATGAAAATCAACACCATACAAATGAACAACATCAGTTTTAAGATAATATAGTCTTCCATTAATTTCATGTTGAGGGTTTGAACGAACACGATTTCGAATAATATCATTCAAACAAAAGTTTAAAGCATCTTGAACAGGAATAACTTCAATAAGAGGAGCTGAAGGCATTTCTAAAAGATCTCCAAAAATAGCTGCAAGATCAGAATCTAAAAAAGATAAACTTTCTGAAGGAACAAAGGCAGGATCAGGAACTGTTTTTACTATATCTGAAAGGGATATCACATCAATCACCAACGAGCCCCATTAAATCCTTTATCCACTAAATATATTAAACATTGATTTGCAACTTCCCTTTCTAAAAAAAACTGTTTTCCATGCCCGGTTTCATGAGGTTGTACTCTTCTTCCTTCTTGAGTATACCTCATATTTCCTGCAGTAGTTTTTTGTATATGATTTCTTAACTTTCCTTGAAAGTTTCTTGCCTCTTGCACAGATAGTGATTCTTGTGTAAATCGTGCAAAAATATTTCCAAAAGGAATTCTTTCTCCTTCTGCTTCTGAAAACAAACGAACAGATTTTTCATCATAAGAATATGCACTACCAGAATTTCTAATTTCATTAAGAGGAATATATTTTTGAATATCAACAAGAGTTGGTGTAGGTAAAACACGTTCAGATACGCTGAAAAAACTAGCTCCATTAAATCCTTTATCCACTAAATACCTTAAACATTGGTTTGCAACCTCTCTGTTTAATAAATATTTTTTTCCGTGCCCTGTTTCATGGATTTGTACTCTTGTTCCATCTTGAGTATACCTAAGATATCCTGCAGTAGTTCGTTGCATCTTATTTCTTAGGCTACATTGAAATCTTCTTATTTCTTGTCCACTTAACGATTCAGGTGTAAATCGTGCAAAAATTTCTCCATAAAATATTCTTTCTCCTTCTGCTTCTGAAAACAAATTGACAGATCTTCCATTGTGAGAATATACTTCATCAGAATCTCTAAGTTCATTAAGAGGAGTATAGTTTTGAATATCAACCAAATTTGCAGGTAAAACAAGTTCAGTTACATTGAAAAAACTAACTCCTATAATTTTAAATGGTTTACTTGGTTCAGAAGAATATTCAAAATGAAGACTCCCTTTACTTTCGTCTATTGGGAATACTGCTATTCTTACAGAATTAAGATAAATCTGGATATGGGTTCCATGAATTACACAATCTAAAATCCCATTTTCCAATCCTCTTAATCCATAATGTTCAAGAGGAACAAGCCTATATCTTTTCGTTGTTGGATCAACAAGAGGAACTTCAACTGTTTTAACAATAGCATCAATACTCATACATGAAGAATCTGAATTTCTTTTTTAAATGTTATTCTCATTTAGAAGTAAAAGAAGAGTAAATTTTAATGAACTGCCCCCTAAACATTTATAAAGAAGTTATTGTTTTTTCTTCTTCAGATTATTGTTAGGGAGGAATAACCATGAAAGTACGAGAATCTTCAAGTAAATTTATCAAAATCCGCTGTCCAAAATGCAAAAACGAGCAGATTACATTCGGCAAAAGTTCAACAATAGTTAAATGCCTTGTTTGCACAAAACCACTCGTTGAACCAACAGGCGGAAAATCTCGCGTTAAAGCACGTATATTAGAGGTCCTTGAATAAGATGTTTTACAAACGAGAAGGATATCCAGACGAAGGCGAAGTTGTCCTGTGCACAGTCACAAAAGTTCAGCCTCATTCTGTTTTTGTCCGTCTCGATGAATTTGATAAAGGTGGCATGATCCACATCAGTGAGGTTTCTCCTGGACGTATTCGAAACATCAGAGACTTTGTTGTTGAAGACAAAGTTATTGTCTGTCAAGTACTTCGCGTCAATAAAGACCGTGGATATATTGATCTTTCTCTCAGAAGAGTCAACGACAATCTCAAAAGAAAAAAGATTGAAGTAATCAAACAAGAACAAAAAGCAGAAAAAATTGTTGAAGCACTTGCTAAAGAAGTTCAAAAACAACCATTAGCAGTATACAAAGAAATATTTACTCCAATCTCAGCACATTATACCCATTTGAGTCAATGCTTCCAAGAGGTTTCTACAGGAGAAATCACATTAGAAGAAGTTGGCGTTCCAAGTATATATATTAAACAATTAAAAGAAATAATCGGACAACGTATCAAACCAAAAGAAGTTTATGTTGGCGGAAAATTAATGATTCAAAGTTACCTCCCTGATGGCGTTGAAGTTATCAAACAAGTTCTTCTTGCAGGAATTGCAAAAGGAAAAGATATGCTTACCATGACATATTTAGGTGCAGGTGTATTTAACGTTCTTATCAAAGGCGAAGAATACAAAGAAGCAGAACATATTTTGGATTCAGTTCTTACTACTATTCAAACTGAACTCGGTAAAAAAGGAACATACGGTTTTACACGCGAAGAAAAGAAAGCAACAGTTGCATAATTAAAAATCATTTTTAAATTCCTATGGCAAAACACATACTTTATTGCTCAACATGTCAACGATACACAATGCAGCCAGTCTGCACTTGTGGAGAGAAAACTGCTGAACGAAAACCTGCAAAATTTTCTCCTGAAGATAAATACGCACAATATCGCAGACAGGTAAAACAAGAACAACGCAAAAAAGAGGGATTAGTATGAACCAAAATGAATGGCAAGTTCTTAATTTTGAAAAAAAAGTTTCTTTAAAAAATCCAATTCTTATTGTTGGTTTACCTGGCATTGGTAATGTTGGAAAAATTGTTGTTGATTTTCTTATAGATGAACTCAAAGCAAAAAAATTACATGAGTTCAGATCATTTCATTTTCCTAACACTGTTTTTGTCACAGAAGATAACCTTGTCTCATTACCAACAATTGAATTATTTTACAAAAAAGTTGGGAAGTATGATCTCCTTCTTATGTCAGGGGATGTTCAGCCAACATCACAAGAATCCTGTTATGAATTCTGCACATTAGTACTTGATATGTTCTCTGAATTAAAAGGCAAACAAGTTATTACTCTTGGCGGTATTGGCCTTCAAGAAGTTCCAGATACACCAAAAGTTTTCTGCACTGGAACAACAAAAAAAGAAGTTGATGCTTTTGTTAAAGGTACACAATTAAATCCACACATTTATGGTGTTGTCGGTGCATTTGTTGGTGTTGCAGGTGTCCTTGTAGGATTAGCTGGTCAAAGAAATATTCCTGCAGTATCTATGCTTGCTGAAACATTTGCACACCCATATTATATTGGGATTAAAGGAAGCAAAGAAATATTAACTATTCTTAGAAGAAAACTTGGATTAACATTAGACGTTAACAAACTTGACAAAGAAATTAAAGAGTTTGAAAAAGAACTAATGCAGACAGCTGAACAAATAGATGAATCTCAAAAGATGGGACCTGGAAATCATCAAAGCTATATCGGTTAATATCCTTGATAATGACGTAATGCTTTATATCCTGAAGGAGTACCAGTTACTACTCTAACTTCAAGTGCTTCTACTGGTGGATAACCAGTATACATAATAATTGCTTCTTCTAAAACAGGTTCAACTGATGCTTGTGCAGGAGTTTCAAGAACTGTAAGAGCTACTAAACCATGTCTTAATGCATGTGCATACCTTCCTTGATCAGAAATCTCTCTTATATCCATTTTAGGGTTACCTGAACTAGATCCTTCTACCATACTTTTTAGAAAAAGCCACTTCTTTTTAAATGTTTTCATTACCATGTGATAACATCACCAGATCATCTACTCATAAGTAGTGTAAAAACCACAAAATATATAAATAAGCAATAGTTCACTTTTTCTACTTAAAAGAAGTGAAACCGACCCCGATATATGGTGAGATAATGAATTACGACGAAGAAAACATGGATGTAATAAGTGATATTGGTTCAGTAAAAGAGCGAAAGAACTTGCGCACTATCCTCAACAGAGGTAAAATGGACAAGTTTGAACTTGACGAATTTCTTTCAACAGAAGTATAATTTCTATTTTATTATTATTATTGGTTGCGGTTATATAATTGCCATAGATACCACTATTAAGTAATTAATTATAGTAAAACATATAAACGGATGTTGACACCAAGAGAATAAGTGAATTATTATGACTGATACTCAACCTGATCCAAACAGAACAATTATTGTTTCTGATGAACAAGCTCTCCGTCTTTATGAAGCATCTCTCTTAGCTAACAGAAAAAAAGGATTATATGGCGCAATGACAAGCCGAAAAGGAATTACAGTATTATCACTATTAGTCGCAGGTATGTTTTGGGAAAACATGAACCCATACAACACTAACTCTTATTTAGATCAAGCAATTTCAGCAGCAACTTGTACTGCAGGAGAACAAAGTCCTAATTTGAATCCACAATCAAGATCTGTCGATAGTATTTATCACACAATAACTGAAGAATTAGATTCCAGTTCTATTGGAGATAAATTTATGTTCGGCAGTGAAAAAGATGGGTACTCATTAACAGTTGAAATAACTGAAAAAGGCGTACCAAAAACAGGAACACTCAAAGAATATTCATTAGATCCTATATTTCAAAGTTTTTGTCATGGATATACACAAATGACAATCACTGAATATAACCATAGTAATTATACAACAAGAACTGCAACACTTGTAGAACCAAAAGTATATGCGACATTATTTGATTTAATTGGACAAGGATTAGAAGCAGTTGGGTTAGAAGATCAAAGCAGATATGGAATATATGGTCCTGATGCAATCACACTTTATGCAAGAAATTGGCCACAAATTTCTGTGGATAATATTCTTGATGAGGCAGGATTCAGGGTTAAAGAGCGAAGTGATATGCAAAGGTATGTAGAATCTTCTTTCAGAACTAAAAAACAGCGTGAGATAGATGAAAAAGCACAATTAATTAAAAAACAAACAGACGAAAATTATAAAGCTCATCTCACAGGGTTAGATGAAATTACTCGAACAGAAATGACAAAATGTAATAAAGTATACAAAAAAGATGATTCTACTGGGAGAACAACATTTGAATATACAACAAAAGCAGGAGATACTGCATCTACTGTTGCATCAACATTCAAATATTGTAATGACATCGAAGCATTTTATCCTACAAAATTTCATATATTAATTTCAGACGTCACAAACAAAAATGGAAAATCTGCACCAAGAAATCTTAAAGTAGGAGAAAAGTTAATACTTATTCCTTCAGAACCAGGAACTAAAGACTATGCACCAGAAGATTTAACTGTAAAATATGCACCAGTACAATAAAAGTTACTATTCGCCTATTAAAATTTTCATGCAGGATTAGAATATACTCTTTCAACATAATATCTTGAAAAAGTAAGAGCTGCAACTAAGTTAGAAATAACATCCTTACCACCTTTATCTAAATATCGAGCATTTGTGGTTATGAAAAATCTTGCAGCATCTGGTCTTGTTTTTTGAAGTTGTTCTATAGTATCTGCTGATAATCCTATCAAAGGATACTCAGACAAACCATGATTCTGTAGCCACCTAATTACTTTTGTACCATTTAATGGAAAATTAGAATCACAAATTATTGCACCAGGTAAATACCGTTCTAAATATTTTCTTCCCATTTGTGCTGTTACAACATTAAGGAACGAAGGATCCTCTTCTACCTGACCCACTAATTGATCTATTGTTGAAGATGCTAAACTATCACTTATCTCACGATCAATAGGGCAATGTACTAACTTAAGAGGTTTACCATATGCTTTTATTAATGTCTCATTAAATTCAAGGTGATCAACAAGAGGTTCAACATAAGCATACGTGTCTTCTATCCAAAGAACTGTATTTGGTTTTAAGATTGGCATAAATTATCAGAGAAGATAAATCTTTTTTAAATATTGTCATTGGCCTGAAGAAAAGTGTACAATTAAAGCGTTGATAATTTTTTCTAAATAATTACCCATATCTATAATCAACTTCAACTTGGATAGGATATTCTTTTGTTCCCCAAGGCATCATAAACGTAGTCATACCAGAAATCTGCTTGCCATCTTCTGATCTATTGGCAACAATACCAATAGGTGTATATCCCATCCCCGAGGTTGAACTAACAGATATCTCTGAACTACTGGGAGCATTGCCTGGTGCAAATAATCCTTCAAACTCACAGCGTTTATACTCCCTAATTCTTTTGTCAATTCCTGTAAAGTCTCTTTTAGAAATCTCCATATCAACATCATACATCCCAAACTCATCATCACTTCCTGATAAACGAATAGGCGCATCACTATCATAAAAATTATCTCCATCAATTTCCCACTGATTATTTTGAGTTCCTTTCAATGTATTCCACAAAATTGTACTTTGCGGTCCACACTCTTCTGGATATTTTGTTGTTTGTTTTTCTTCATAATTATAATTTAACATTTGGGTTTTAACATAAAATTCATCCCACTCTTCATCATAGATTAAGGTATCATAAGAGATCATGCTGCTTTGCTGTTCATAATTCTGTGTTAATCCTCCACCAAAATCGAAATCTGTTGTAAATGACCATGAAAATTTTGTATACCCATGCCATTCTGGATCACATTCTCCTCGGGTGTCAACAACAAAATCTTTTGTATACGTTTCTCTAGTTTGAGAGTTAGAATAAATTAAAATAACTGCTTTGACATTTTCTTCAGATCGTGTTTTGCAGAACTTTCGTTCATCAATCGTTGTCCAATCTTCAAGATGCCAAGTATTGCCAATTTTAATCAAGGCTTGACGTGCATGTTTTTCATCAGACGCAATTTTAAAATTAAAAATAACTTTTTTCAAATTGTCATTAAAAATATAATAATTGTATTTCATAGATAATGGCTGAAGTTCAACAATAGCTGGAAATTCTCCAGACTCTTCTATATAATTCTCAACAAATGCATCCCCATTTGGACTCATAGAATATGATACGAGTGTTGGTCGTGGAAAATTAGGAAGGTCTGTATATTGTTCAAATGGTTCTTTGTTCCAATTCCATAATGCATACTCTGCAAAAAAGGTATCAAAAAATTCAAACGAAGTTGCGGCAGATTCATCATCCATTGTTTTTGCATTAAACAATGGTTCTTTTACCATCTCAAGATTTCCTGTTGATTGAGTCAGGAAAAGATACCACATATATGATTCATATTCATGACTCCCATCCCAAAAAATCATTTTTTTTTCTGTATGCTGAAAATATCCTGGTAAGTTTGCCCACTCCATGTTATAATCTGGGTACACATAATGCTCTGACCATTCTGCTGTTGCTTCCATAAGCCACATTGTTGGATTTCCTTCATATTTCAAAGGAATTGCAAACTGAAAACAATGAAATAATTCGTGTGCTGCAGTTGATTGTGTTTTCTTTTGACTTTTATTTGGTGCAACACTCATAACACAACGAGTAAAATTGTTTGTTGTAATCATATCTGCTTCACCACTGCCATTGACAATTGGTTTAAGATACAGATAAGACATTTCTGCAGGTCTAACACCTAACAAGGATTCAAACATTGGATACGCTAAAAGAATAGATTCATTAACCCATTGCGCCCGCTGTTCATTGCCGGCTTTGTAAAAAATAGTTACTCGCCTATCTGGCTCTTCAGAAATAACTACTTGAAACGATTTCCATATGTCTGCTGCTTGAACTGATGGAATTATTGAGAATGATTCAAGGACTTCATTTTGTTTTTCATCACTGTAAAAAAAACTTTTAGGATCATCTGGAAGAACGTAGAAAGGTTCTAGTTTTTCTTTTGTCTGTTCGTCTAACTCATCCCAATGATGATACATCCACCATCTACTTTCCATCGTAAAATCTGTTTCAGGTGCTTCTCCTTGATATTCAGAAGGTAATATATCTGGAGCGTAAGATGCTAATAATGTATACAATACTGCATCTGGTTTTTCTATATTCCCTGCATTCAAGTCTTCATTGATTTTAGAAATAGAATAAACTGGCAACGGTTCTGCTATTGACAGATTTGCAATTTCTTTGAGATCTTCATCGATGTTTAATGATTGAATTAATAGTCGTGTTGCTTCTTGATCTGCACTTGTTTTTTCAATAGTTTCTTCTTCACCACAGGACATGAGTAAAAGAAAAAGAGCGAAAACAAGGAAAAATTTGTTCATAAAGAAAATGAAATGAAAGAAGAATATAAAGATTTGCAATAAGTATTTATAGGATTATAAATTAATAACAATTATGTTCACTAAAAAGCAACTTGCAATACAACTTTCTAAACTAAAGAGATTTGAAAACCCTAAAATTCAATTAGAACAATATACTACTGATTCTGAAATAGCTGGAACTGTTCTTTGGGATGCAATGATGAAAGGTGACATTGCTGACAAAACTATTGCTGATTTAGGTGCAGGAACAGGTATTCTTGGTATTGGAGCATTATTAATCGGTGCAAAACACGTGTATTTTGTTGAAAAAGATAATGACGCAATAAAAATACTTAAAGAAAATTTAGCATTAATTGAAGATACGAGAACATATACAATAATCCATAAAGAAATAAATGAGTTTGATACACAAGTGGATACAGTACTGCAAAACCCTCCTTTTGGCACACAACAGGTTCATGCAGACAAACCATTCTTGGAAAAAGCATTTAGTATTGCAAAAGCAGTATACAGTTTTCACAAAACAACAACTGATTCCTTTGTTCGAGCAATAGCATCTGATTTTAAATTTAAAATTGCAGAAACATATGCTTTCCTTTTTCCACTTCGAAATACCTATTCACATCACACAAAAAAAGTTGAAAAAATTGAAGTTGTGTGTTATAAATTAGTGAAAGGGTAAAATAAAATGTTAAAGAATTATTTTAACGCTTCTTCCAGTACAGATTTATGTTGCTGTAAAAACGTTTTGTATACTTCATTTCTAATAACACAATTTCCTCGTGGGTAAGCAATTCCCTGCATAAAAGTTACTGATTGGGGTTTAATAAATCCATATGTGTGTAGTACTCCTGTTTCTAAAGCATATTGAAAAAAAACAGGATACCCCTCTAATATATCTAATAATTTACCTCTAGAACTGCTATTTAAACCATGATGTTTATCTTTTTCAGGATTTAATAAATACGAATGAAGTGTAGCAAAATGTGGATCTTGTAACGCAAATGCAGTTGATTTTAGAAGAGAAATAGCGGCTTCAACATTTTCTTTTGTAACTTTAGATTTCTTTACTTCATTACACAATTGTACACACAATTCTCCTAACCTATTTGTTAAATATGGTTGACCAGATACCATCGCATAAATATCTTTAGGAACAGAATCGTCACATGTTAAGTTATTAGCTTTAAATCCCTTCGTTAATAATTGTAGAGATTCTTCTAATGTTAAATCCTGTAAATAAAAAGGATCTCCTGTAATGTTAAAAGGAGAAACTTCGCGGAAACTATTTTCATTATACTGTGTCGGATGTGCTCTATCTGCAAGAACAACAACCGGACATTTTCCTTGTTCTATTGCTTGACGTAAATTATGAAAAAAAGAAGGAACACGATGAGCAACTTCTGTAAACTCATCAATAAATAAATGCGTCTTGGCAGGAATGTGATAAAAAGTTGTAATGGGTCTGGTCTTAACTTGCTCAGGAATTTCTACACCTAATGTATCTTGAAAAAGCATTACAGAAAAATCTAGCCAAAATGAGTCCTCACTTAAATCTTGTCTTCCTGCATATGTTTCTAAGGAAACATACACTGCACGGGTTCTATTTCTTCTGTTTTCCTCTTCAACTAATTTTCTCATTAATGTTGTTTTTCCTGATTGTCTTGATCCTATGACAACAGAAGATCTACGTGAATGTAACTCAGTCAAAATATGTTCTTCTTGAAAACGAGAAACACGAACTGCATCTATAGGATAATCTGATCCTCGACCTGCAAAAAATCCTTTAACCTCTGCCATAATCTGATAGTAAGAAATAACGATTTAAATAGATTGTTGTGTTTACGTTGATATATCTTACTATTACATTTTAATTGAAAACAGAAGATTTAAATACTTTGTAATAGTAAGAGTTTAAATGATAATAGTTAAGCGCAAAATTGGAAATGAAGAATTTTATTACATCCAATATACTTACAGAAAAAACAAGAAACCAGTTACAATAAGTAAATATTTAGGGAAAAAATTACCTTCTCAGCAAGAAATTGAAAATTTGAAAAAAAAGCTTCTCTTCGAACAAAAACAAGAACTCTACAAAAAGCTAGAGTCAGTAAAAGAAAAGTTTCAAAAAAACTGGCAAAAAATCCCTGAATCAGTAAAAGAACAGCAGCTTCATGAAATTGCAATTGCATTTACATATAACACTAATGCAATTGAAGGATCAACAATAACACTTGAAGATACACGAGAAATTATTGAACAGCGAATTGCTCCAAAAAAACCTATGCGAGATATTAAAGAAACTGAAAATCACGCAAAAGTCTTTTTGCAAATGCTCAAAAAACCTGAACAAATAACGGTTTCACTTATTTTACATTGGCATAAAGAATTATTTGAAGAAACAAAACTAGAAATAGCAGGAGTGTTTAGAGATTATCTTGTCAGAGTTGGGGATTACAGAGCACCTGATTGGCAAGATGTTGAAAAATTAATGAATGAATTTATTAAAAAAATTGAAAAAGAATATGAAAATCCTGTTGAACATGCAGCACGAATACATTATCATTTTGAAAAAATACATCCTTTTGGAGATGGAAATGGAAGAGTAGGAAGATTATTAATGAATCATATTCTTTGGCATGCGAGGTATCCTATGCTTATTATAGAATACAAAAAAAGAGCATCATATTACAAAGCACTGAAAGACGAAGAACGATTTGTTAAATATTTTATTCGAAGGTATTTAGCAGTACATCAATCATCACTTTGAACATTTCTTACAAATTCCCTTTATTTCTATCTGAAAACTTGTAATGCTTCCCGGGATTTTATCTTTAAGAAAATCTAATGAATCTATTGCAAAATGCGTTACTTGTCCTGTTTCTTCACAAGTAAAATGACAATGACTTGTTTTTTCTTGAGAGTATACTTGTTTTCTATTACATTCATATGTATGAATATGTTTTTTTTCTTTTAATTCATTCAAATATCTGTATACAGTTGCAATACCGATTCCTTTATTTTTTACTTGTTCATACAATTCTTCTGCAAAAAAGAATGTTTTAATTTTCTTTAATTCAACATCGAGTATTGCTTTTTGTTTTGTTTGTCTTGCCATTGTTTAAGTATTATGTGTAGGGTAAGTTTTGTTATTGATAATGAGAATCAATAACATATTTAAATACGTTTCCAATAGTTTACTGTATGGGATATATTATTTACACATTTGCAAGTGTTATCATAGTTTCATTAATATCTGTTATTGCTGCAATACCGTTTCTGTTAAAAAAACAAATTCCTCATTCAATTCTTATTATTTTAATGAGTCTTTCCGTCGGGACATTATTAGGCGGAGTCTTTCTTCATTTTCTTCCTGAAATTGCAGAAAAAGGGTATAACACATCTGTTGCATTATCAATAATTATTGGATTTATGGCATTTTTACTTTTGGAAAAAATGATTCATTGGCATCATGCAAAAAAAGTAGAAGAAAACTGTGAATGTGGTCATGGACATGGATATCATTTTGCAATACTGAATCTGCTAGGGGATGGGGTACATAATTTCCTTGATGGGTTAGTTATTGCAGGAAGTTATGCAGTTAGTATTCCATTGGGAATTGCTGCAACAACATCTGTGATTTTTCATGAAATTCCACAAGAAATGGCTGATTTTGGGATTTTATTATACGGGGGATTAAGCAAAACAAGAGCAATAATATTTAATTTTCTTTCTGCAACTGCTGCAATTATTGGAGCAATTACTGGAATTATGTTTACAGAACATATCCAGGGTTTTTCTGCTATGATTATTCCCTTTGCAGCAGGTAATTTTCTCTACATTGCTGCATCAAATCTTGTTCCTGAATTACACAAACATTGCAAAATTAGTGAAACAATCATGCATATTATTGCAATTGCAGCTGGTGTTGGCTTCATGCTTTTGATTGCAGTTTTTATTCCAGAAACACACTAAAAAATTGAATTTTTCTTGTATTCAGTTGTTTAAAAAATTATTATGTGACGACTAACAAGTAATAAAGGACAGTAAAATTTATATAATCTCCTCTGTTTATTGATATATGCCAGATAAAATCTCATTAAATGACATAGTGGAATCAGGATTTGGAAGTTTAAGAGAACGTAGGGATTTCCAAACTGAATTTTGTCTTGATGATGGAATGCCAAAAGTATATACTCCAGAGGCTCCAAATAAAAGATATGTACTATATTCTGTTCAACAAGCTATCATTATACATTTAGTGCAGGAATATGAAACTCACGGTAAGGGAGATAGAAGAATAACTACAACGATAGTTGAAAATACACAAATTTTACAGTTAGATCATTGTGGAGAACATATTCTTTCTGACGAAATTCAATTTTTAAACGAAACTTTAAGAAAAATATCTGATGGCGAAGAAGTCGATGGAGGCAGATTTAGAGCAAGTGGTAATAACATGGCAGCAAGAGGATTACGGGAACAACATGGATTTATGGTATATGAGAATATTCAGGATGGACAATACCGTGTTCGATGTACTGTCACTCTTCCCTTAATCCAATGAAAAAAACATATAAACCTCATTCTCTTCAACATTTTCATGAAAAGAGGCCGTCCAGTACAATCAGCTATTAGACAGAATATTATTGATATTCTTCAACATTTAGGAGAAGGATATGGGTATCAAATTTCTTTATTGTACAACCAAATTTATCCAAAATGCACTATGCGAAGCATTCATTACCATCTCAAAAAAGGACTTGAAACAAAAGAATTTATTGTGAAACGCGTTACTAAAGAGAAAGGAAAATATTCTTGGGGAGGCATGGCAGAAAAAATTTATTATGGATTAGGAGATAATGCTAAACCTATAATGAATGAAAGAGTAAAAGATTTTATTGATAAAAAAAAGGCACTACCTTTTTAAAATCAAATTGTATCTTACACTAAATGAACTCAGAAGAAACATTAGTCGCATTAAAAACAAGACATTTATGGATTCCAATAAGTAATACACATGTATCATCTTTTCCAAACCAACATGCATTAGCAGAAATAATAGCTGATGAATTTCCAGAATTACATATTCTCACAGAAGACCCACCTCGAGCAGTTTTAGATTACATACTTTCTTTAGAAAAAGTACCTATCGCAGGAGGTAAGATTTCTACTGGACCACAAGGAAAATTAGTTGCTGGTTTCGTGGACAGACCTTTAACAGCTGAATTAAGACAACAAGCTGATAGCATTACAGAATTAGTTTCTCTTGAATGTTTAGATGTATTTCAAAGAGATGTTCCTGGATGGTATCAAGCAATAGAAACCTACCTTGGCAACGAAGCATTAGGGTCTAGATCTGAATTATTTTCTGGGGAAACTGCATTACGAATGTATAGCAACTTATTTGGTAGACGTATTATTATCTCATTTCAAACTAAATCCCAAGTAGACGATTATCTTGCAAAAGTAAACAGTTTGGAATCATTTGCTCAATATCTTCGTCTTTTAACTGTAAGAGCTAAACCAAACATACCAGAACCAACAATACTAATTGAAGAGCAACCACAAAATCATCCAGGTGCATTAACTATCCGCTATATTCCGTATGATGTGAGTAGAACTGAAATTGAATTTTTACAACCCCTTATTACACCATATGTTGTTGCTACATTTGATACTCGACCAGATGGAGATAAACTTTTAGAAGAACAATGTCCAGCAGTTCTTGGAAAAGATACACTGCCTGTACGTATGGGTTATTTACGTAATACTATCATTTACGAAGCAATACAAACGTATATTCCTGAAGAAAAATAATAAAATTAAATATTTCTTAAAAAATTCATCATTATAAATCTTCATACAGTATTTATTTATAGAGAATTTTGAATAACTCACAAAATTGTCAAAATTCTCAATAGACCCGCTTTGAATTCGTATAAAAATTGAATTATTCAAAGCTCTCTATACTTCCTTTTCAGAAATTATTTATACCCCTTCAGTTTAACTAATGACATGAAAAAAATTATACTTGTTTTTTTATTATTTATTTTAGCTTCTTGCACTCCAGTAGATACTGAAACATCAGTAAATCTTACACCCTCTGACTCTTCAACATCCCCCTCAACAATTCTTTCAGAGTCTACTACCACAGATAAACAAGCTCAAGAATGGTATGAAAGCGGGGTAGAAAAAATAGTTCCTTATTCTGGAACGTTAACCTATAACCTCGTTGAATATTACGATGATAGTAGTGAGTATTATGATACAGCTGAAGATAGTAGTTTTGAAGTGTCATATAGTTTTAGCGGAGACAAAGTATATTACACCTGGGAAGATGGATATACATTATATGTAAAAAAAATTGATGGACAAGCAATATATCAATATGTCAAAGATGAATTTTACAATCCAACTGGTGAAGATTTTGAAAGAAAAGTAACGCCAACAACAGGTCATTTTTCTGTAAATCTTGATAAACCACTAATAATAGGGCGATTGTATGGGAATGGAGAATATGAATTTAAGATTACTCCTGGGTTTTATGATCCTAAACAAGTAAGTTTTGATGTGATAGAAACAATCGAATATGAAGATGGTTCAACTGAAATAAGAAAATATCCTATGTCATTTTTAGTATTAGGTGTTGGCGGAGGAACTGAAACAGAATGTCCAAGTTTATCTGATAATTTTATAACTAGCCCAAGTAGTTGCATATATACGTCAACAACTGATTCGTTAGAAGGAAGTTTTACAGACTCTTTTTTTGCTGAAGGTTCAGGATCATCTAGATCGAGCTCAAATGTTAAAATAGATTGGTTAATTAGTTAAATTTTTCTTAGAAAAACAATTAATGCAAATTCTTAAAAAATCCTTAAAACCATAAAATATATATACTTCCCCACTTATTATTAAATTAAGTGAGGAAAATGCCGTACATCAGAACTCGACGAAAAGGAAAGTGTTTATACAAAGAATTAGTCGAAACAGTCTATGAAAATGGTAAGCCTGTACAGAAATTTTTAAAACATATTGGAAAAGTTGAAGCATATCCTATTACAGCCATCCTAACAAAAGAAGAATTAAGTATACTCGAAACAATTAAACAAAAACAGATACTTGACTGGCAAAATATTCCACACAGCATTAAAGAAAAGTTTCTGCAGGAATTTG
>JBAZCJ010000002.1:0-19423 GCA_041671005.1 Candidatus Woesearchaeota archaeon
AGCATAATATTTTTAATAAATTCTTCTCCTACAGCAGGAGAAATAGTATCGACTTTAACTACATTTAATTTAACGGGAAGACTTCCTGTAATAAGAAGAGTCTGCATTTTTTTCATGTTAAGTGCAGAATTCTGTGCTGCTTCTTGATACGATGCCCCAACACCTGGACCAGAAATTGCAATATCAGTCACAGCTCTACCCTTCAAATCTGAACCAATTTTTAATGTATCAACAAGTTCATCATCAAGATATAGATCAAGATCTTGTGAAAGATAATCACCCTCTGTACTTAAAGGAATATTTGCCGTCAATGCAGCCTGACGATCAGCTGCTTCTTGACTTAAAGAAATACTAAATGAAAAACTGCACATATATCCATTTGTTAAACTTCCTGTGCATGGTCGTCGTGGATCAACAACAAAACTACATTCTGCACTTCTGCAAACATAAGTAATATCATCGCCACCGCTAAAAACAGTATCATTACCTATCTTTGCTTCAAACTTACCTTGACTTGCAATAAGTTCTTGAATTTCATCTTGTGTAACACCTGCAATTTCAACAAGAATATATTGATTACCATCCATATCTTTAGCTTCTGTAATGACAAGATCTGATAATCCATAAACATTTAATCGCTGTTGCAAATTCTCAATAATTAAAGACATATCATCTTGAGAAACTTCACTTTCAGGCTGAAGCAACACTCGTGTTCCTCCTTGAAGATCTAATCCTTTTTTCAAGTTAGACGTTGGTGCTTCATACACTTCTATACCTAATCCTGTTGTCTGATTATAATAAAGAGTATAAACAACATCTTGTGCAAAAATATGCATTTGTCGTTTATCATTTTCATAGCTATAACGAGATTTTGTTTCAATTTTAACAACATCACCATCAATAAAGTTTATAGTTGCCACAGCATAATCATCAACATTTGTAATATCTTGTCCATTAATCTTAACAATAACTTCTCTAAACATTGGTTTATCCTTACCAAGAGGACTATGCATTCCTGCAAAAGATGCAGGACTATCTTTTTCTATACTTCGTATGGCAACCCCATCTTTAAAAAAAGAAGGTTGAATCATAAGAAGAGATGCAGCTATACAAAAAAGAAGTAACAATACTTTCCATTTAAGAAGGGTTTCTTTAATATTCATTGTTTATCTCCTTTATCAAGATACCAACGAAGTATACTTACATTTTGTATCCATGTTGTAACAAGATCAACAAATAATCCAATACATAAAATATGCATGATTTGATACATAACTTCTGAATTAGTAAATAAAAGAACAGAAACAACTGCAGCAATTGCAGTTAAAGTCATAAGACCGCCTGTTTTAATTGCTCCATAAATTGCCTCATTAACAGACTCTGTATCTTTTTGTTTTAAAACACGAATAGTTAATAAAAGATCTGTATCAACAGAATAACCAATCAGCATTAATAATGCAGCAATACCTGCAGTAGATAATTTAAACCCAGTAAGATTAAGGATAGCAAGAGTAATAATAATATCTGACGCTGCAGAAAGCATAACTGCAATACTTGGAACAAAAACTCTAAAATAAAGAAAAACAACTAAACCCATAAATATAAATGCAATAAATAATCCAATGAATAATTGTTTAAAAAAATCTTGACTTAATCGAGAACCAAAAGATTCAACACCTAATTCTGTAATACCTGTTTGTTGTTTAATAACCTTAACAAAATCTTGTACAGCTACTACTTCAGAAATGTCTGCATCAACAACAATACCAGATTGTTCTCCTGATGAACCGCGTAAGTATCTAACAGAAATATCATTTTGAGGATATTGTTGTCGCAATGCACTTTCTAATGTTACAGCATCCAGATATCCAGGGATAGTAATAGTAACTCCACCTTTCAAACTGACTCCTTTATGCAAGAAATCTCCTGTTGTTGTGTATTGCCAAACAATTTGACCAATTGCCAAGAAAACAATTGTTAATGTAATAGCAAGAAGAAACATATATTTTTTTTCATAAATATGTTTTATTTTCTCAACAATTGTATGCATGACAATTGCGAACATGAAAGTGTTTTTAAATGTTGTGAAGAAAGAAAAAAAATAAAGAAAAAATAAGTAAATTATTCTGCTGTGACAGATAAACTGCTTTCATCTGCAGGTAATGCAATCATTTCAACAAAAAAAATATTTGCCTTTATGAAGTCGAAAGTTCACAAATCCCAGTAGGACAAGTATATCCACTTGAACATTCAGTATCTATTGTGCAAGGATGACTATCTGTATCAGCAACATCTGTGCCTGCAATTAATTCAGCATCATCTGTATATCCATCTCCATCACTATCAACAGCACCTGCTGCACAAGTAAGTGTTGAAGAATCACAAAGTTCGGATTCACAATCATCATTATTTTCACAAGCCATTCCTTCCAAACATCCATTACAATATTGTCCTCCGCAATCAATTTCAGTTTCATCTCTATCCTTCATCCCGTCTGTACAGAATTCTCCTGTGTATGTCAATGTTCCACAGCTGGATAATACCAATACAAAAGCTAATAACAATATCATTATTTTTTTCATAGTTTCACCTTTTTTTAATAATCATTATTATAAAATCAATTTAACACTTTAAATTATAAAAAGGTTTGCAAATTAATTCATCTGCAATGCACGTTCAATAATAGTTTTTACTTCAGTAATATCCTCTTGAACAACTTTCTCGCGCATGCACATGCGAGCTCGTGCTTGCACTAATCGCATCAGTCCAACAACGAGTCGAGGAGAAATTTCAAAAACACTTTTGTTTTCTTTTTTCTTCAATTCTTCAACAAATATCACAATATCTTTATGATACACTTCCGGAAGCGTTACTTTTAACTGTTCTGCTGCAACAATATAACTTTTAATAAATTCAATATCTGCAGAAGTTAGTACACTTTGTTTTTGTTTTAAAATAGCATCAGCAATCTTCAAAAATTCATATGTATCAGGTTTTTTTACCAAAAATACCAAATGAAATCGAGATAAAAGTGCATCATCAAACGGAATCTGTTTTTTAAGTTCATCAATAGTTTTTCCTGTAAATTTATCCCCAATAGGATTTGCAGTTGCAAGAATACGAACACGAGCATCTAATTTTAAGTGCTGTCCTTTTTTGTCATAAGTAATAAATCCTTTTTCCATTGCATTATATAATGCCCCTTGATTTTCTTCTTTTAGTAAATTCAATTCATCAATACAACAAATGCCTTGATCTGCCATGGGTAATAATCCTGGTTCAACAACATCACCTATTGTTGTTACAGCAAGTCCAACACCACTCATACCAGAACCAAGACCATATGTTGAAATAGGATGCAGTTCTGAGATACTCCTAATAATATCAGTTTTACCAATTGCAGGATCTCCTAACAAAAGAATATGAATTGGATCAGAAGCAAAAAGTTGTAATGCAGCTGCGCGTTTAATAAGTTCATGCCCTATAATGTGTGGTGCAATAATTTTTGGAAATACTTGTGGAGCAATTGAAGAAAAAAAAGTATATTGTTTTTTAAAGAACTTTTTTTGAATATTCTGATTTGCTTCTGCAACATAATCAACAACATCACTATCATCTGTCTCTGCCTTAAAAACAACACATTGTTCTTTTTGTTCAAATAAATGCTGAGATATAGGTAAGTACATCAATGAAGCAGAAATCTTCTTTTGTTTTAAGAGTAAAGTAACATCCTTCACATTTTCAGGTTCCATATATACTTTTGCAGTAATAAGCAAATCCCTTTCTTGAGTACCAAGAGGCCTCATTTGAAGAAAAAAATCACTAATACGTTTTTCCATAGAAAAAATGAAGAGTGTTGAATATAAAAAGATTATCTTATCAAAACGTTTAAATAAAACAATATGCAGAAAATCTCTTATGCCTGAAAAAATAGATCAAACAGTCAAAGATGACATTATTACAGTTCTTAATAATAGTATTAATGCAATAAAAAATGCAGATATTGTTGCATTAAGAGAAGAAAGCGATCACATTGTGCATGCATCAACAATTTATCAGCGTCAAGAATCTATTCAAACAGCGATAGTCATTTATGCATTGTCAAAAATATTAGAAAGAGGAAAAACAATTGATGCGCGAATTCTTGATGCAATGCAACAAGCAATTGATTTTATGAAAGTTGACAATTATAGAGGATTTAACACAGAAATAAAAAACATGCTTGACATGATTAATACAGTTGATGATCAATTAAGCAGGTATATGCAGCATATTATAACAGAAGCTGAAATTAAAAAAGGAACAAAAGTATATGAGCATGGTATTTCTTTAGGAAAAACAGCAGAAATGTTTGGCCTTTCACAATGGGAACTTATGAAATATGTTGGAAAAACAAGATCAAGTGAATACATGGCTGACACAGTTCCTGTTGAAGAAAGATTAAAATTTGCACGAGGGCTATTCAAATGAAACAGCTCTTATTTGACACTGGCCCAATTATTAATTTTACAATCAACAATCTGCTTTGGCTTTTAGATGAGTTAAAAAAAGAATTTAATGGAGAATTTTATATTACTCCTGAAGTGTATAATGAGTTAATCAATAAGCCATTAAGTACAAGAAAGTATAAATTAGAAGCACTACAAGTTCTTCCATATATTACTAAGGGAACATTAAAAATATACAAAAATCCTCAAATTGTAGAAATTGCTAAAAAACTTGGACAGTATGCAAATCATTCTTTTGAAATAGAACACCAACCAATAGAAATAGTCCATAGCGGTGAATTAGAAGCAGTAGCAGCTGCAATATTTCTTAAAGCAGATGCAATAGTTATTGATGAACGAACTACTCGTCATCTTATTGAAAATCCTAAAAAAATTGCATTGCATTTTGAAAATACAATTCATAGAAAAGTATTTACAAATGTAGATAATTTAAACAAAGTAAGAGAAATGATTAGTAATCTTAAAGTTATTCGCTCAACAGAACTTGTTACAATTGCTTATGAAAAAGGATTATTTAAAGAATATACTGAAAATGCAGGAAAAATTATCCCTAATATTAACAAAGCAGTGTTAGAAGGCGCATTATGGGGAGTTAAACTTAACGGCTGTTCAGTAAAAGAAGATGAAATTTTAGAAATATTAAGTTTAGAAAACTAAAAAAAAATAATTATTTTCTCTTTTGTAAAATTATTTTCTTCATTAATTTTACTTCTTTTTCAAATTGCTTTTCTTCTTTAATTGCCTGTTTTTTTGTAGGAATCTGTATTTTTTCTTGTTTTTTAGCTCTCCACAATGCAGGAATTTCACGTAACTTTAATGCAATCCTTTGCGAAAGAGGAATTTTTACTCTCATAATAAAACATAAGAAAAAGAAATATATAAATGTATTGGGAAATTATATTATCCTAACGCAGTCATTTCTTGGTCAATAACTGCTTTAACTGCATCATACCCAACAGCACCAACTATTTTTTTATTATTAATTGACAATGTTGGAGTATATTGTATGTCTGTTGTTTCAGGTTCAAATATTGCATTCATACACAAATCAAATGTATCTGTTTCAAGTCCTAATGATGATGCAACAGAAAACATATCTGCATTTTCTTGTGTAAACAAATAATCAAAATATTCTTGTTCTCTATCCTGCTGTGCGGCACAAAATACTGCATGTGCTGCCTGCTGACTTTGCTCACTCACTCCAATCAGATGATATTGAACAAGTAAACCTGAACCGTATTCAGAAGTTAATTGTACAAGAACACCATGCATCTCTTTACTATATTGTGAACTATAATCTAAATAAGCATCTATTGCCAGAACATCAGGTGCATTGCCATAAGATGTAAATTTTATATATAAAAGAATAACCAGAAAAATGGTTAAAATAGCAAGTGCAAAACGCCAATTAGTATCTTCGCTAACATCTTCAATTTCATGAAAAGGAGGATCATTTTGAACAGTAACAATTGTTTGAGGTTCAATTATTTTTTCATGTTTTTCAGTAATAACTGATTTTTCAACATGCTCCTCAATAACAGGCTTGTTTTCACTGTGCTGCTCAGCATGATCAGTTTTATCAATTTTTATAAAATCTTTTTGATGCTTTTTCTTTGGAACTGTCAAGATAGATTCTGCACCAAGAATTTCCTCAACAGCTTTTTCTTTTGCTTCAGCCTGCCTTAACTTTCTATCCATATCTTTGATTTTTTTATCAAGACTATTTTTTGCAGAAATATACTCTGATTTTGGCATAATACCTGATTTGTATGCTTTTCCTAAATGCTCAATTTCAGTCTGAATTCTCTTTTTCTCAATTTTATTATGCAGAACCTCTTTTTTATCGTCCATAGTCATCTCCTGCGTATAGCAGTATGAACAAACTTTATATAATTTTCCATTCTCGAGTGAGAACGAATCTAAAGATTTATATAGAGCACAAAACAAACATTTTTCATGAAAAAGGGGCTTGTCATTAGGGGAGAGATTGGAAAAATTATTGTAAGAGAAAAAGCTGGAGCAGAAATTGAATTAGGAGAATTAGTTATTGTTGAAGGCAAGGAAAAAATTCTCATGCAAGTATTTGATTTACTTTATGCAAGTCAATTATCTGAACAAAATATTGAATTAATTTCTGGTATGGCTCTTGAACAAAATGAAGAAATGTTTCAAGAGAATAAAGTAACGTTATTAGAGCCAGAATTAAGAAATTATACCTTAGCATTATTAAAAGGGATTTTAACAATAAAAAAAGATAGAACAACTTCGTGTAAAACATTACCTGCATTTTTAAGCCCTATACGAGAAGTCACTGAAAAAGACCTTTCATTTATTACAGCACCAGAATATCCTTTATACGTTGGCAAACTACGTTCTGGCAGTAAAACCTTACCGGTTGATATTTATCTTTCAGGAAAAGATGTTTTTTCCCACCATATTCTTATTGCCGCAACAACAGGAAAAGGAAAATCAAATCTTACATCAGTCATGCTTTGGGATGCAACAAAAAGAGACTATTGCGGCATTCTTGTACTTGATCCGCATGATGAATATTATGGGAAGGATTCTCACGGATTAAAAGATCATCCTTTAAAGGAAAGAGTAAGCTATTATACACCAAAAAATGCACCAATTGGAACTAAAACATTAAAAATCAATATTTCACTTATCAAACCACAGCATTTTTCTGGAGTTGTACAATGGAGTGATGCTCAAGAACAAGCAATGTATGCTTATTATAAAGAGTATGGCAATGCATGGATTGAGCGTATTATTATGAATGCAACATTAGAACGCACAGGTGCATTCAATGAAGCAACAATCACTGTTGTTAGAAGAAGAATGCTCAGTTTGTTGGATATGGAATGGAATGGCCAACAACTATTCTGCAGCGGCATATTTGATTTAAACTCAGGTATGACAACAATAAAAGATATTGTCAATGAACTTGAAAGTGCAAAAACTGTGATTATAGATACATCACATTTCAAAGGAGCAACTGAATTATTAATTGGGTCTATGATTAGTACAGAAATCCTTCAACGATACCAAGAATATAAAAGAAAAGGAATATTAAAAGACAAACCAGTTATTTCAATAATCATTGAAGAAGCACCAAGAGTATTAGGAAAAGAAGTACTTGAAAGAGGCCAAAACATATTTAGTACAATTGCACGAGAAGGAAGAAAATTCAAAGTAGGATTATGTGCAATTACACAATTGCCAAGTTTAATTCCCAGAGAAATTCTTGCAAATATGAATACAAAAATAATACTTGGCATTGAAATGGCAGCAGAAAGACAAGCAATTATTGAAAGTGCAAGTCAAGATTTAAGTCAGGATAATAGAAACATTGCAAGCCTCGATAAAGGTGAAGCAATAATTACAAGCAATTTTACACGATTTGCAACACCAATTAAAATTCCAGAATTTAAAGAATTTGCAATAAAAGAAACTGAAAAATATATACGAGCAGGATTGCAAGAACAATTATCATTTGACCAATTTTCTGAAGAATAGATCAATGTGAAGAATAAATATATATAGTTACATATTCTAAAATGAATAAATGAAAGCAATAAGTTGTGTTCTTCTGTGTATTATTCTTCTTACACAAGTTTATGCACTTGAAACACAAACAGAAAATCAAACATCAGATATTACACTTGTTGATGTCAGCAGTGATGGAGAATCATGTATTTTTAATGTATACGGCAAAACAGTTGTTGTTGATAAAAGAGATACAGTAACAACAAATGGAGTCACAATATATGTACAAGAAGTGTATCCTGTAAACACAGAAGCACAAAATACAGATAGGTGTAAATTCATGTATTCTGGTGCAATAACAAAAACAGAAGACCCAATCAATAAAATAACTGTAGGAGAAAGTATTATTCATTTCTTACTTGGTAAAAGAAAAGATGCAGAAATACAACAAACAGAATTAACCCCTGTTGAAACAAACACAGAAAATATACCAAAAGAAGCTACTGAAGAAACAACAGTTAAAGTTAATGGGTATGATGTAACCAAAACACAAGAAGTGCAAGAAACAATAACAATTTCTGAAGAACCAAAAACATTTTTTCAAAAAATTACACGCTTTTTATTTGGATAAATCAACTAAATCAAAAAAAATTAATCATCTTAATAAATTCTGTGTACAATCTGTTTATATGAAATTTATACATTGTGCTGATTGTCACATAGGTTCGTGGAAAGATGAAAAACTTGGCACACTTTCAACAGATGCGTTTATCAAAGCAATGGATATTTCAATAGCTGAACAGGTAGATTTTATCTTAATTGCAGGAGATATTTTTAATACAGCATTACCTGCAATTGAAAAACTTAAAATAGTAACAAAAAAATTAAGAGAAGTCAAAGAAAAAAACATCCCCATATATAGCATTCCCGGATCTCATGATTTTTCACCCTCAGGGAAAACAATTCTAGATGTACTTGAACATGCAGGATTATTAATTAATGTTGTTAAAGGAACAGTGGTAAACAATAAACTTCAATTAAAATGGACAATTGACAAAACAGGTGCAAAAATAACAGGTATGATGGGCAAAAAAGGGAGTCTTGAAAAAAAATATTACGAAACATTAGATCTGGAATCAATAGAACAAGAATCTGGATTCAAAATATTCATGTTTCATTCATCAATTGCAGAACTAAAACCTGAAGGATTAGAAAAAATGGAAGCATCACCAATTTCTTTTCTACCAAAAAACTGTGATTATTATGCAGGAGGCCATGTTCATATTGTTAAACATACTTCTCTTGAAGGGTACAAAAATATAGTTTACCCTGGACCATTATTTCCAAATAGTTTTTCAGAACTAGAAAAATTAAACATTGGAGGCATGTATATGTATAATGAAGGAGTTATATCGTATATACCTCTTAATATTCGCCCAGTTATTTCTTTAACCATTAATGCAAATCATGAATCTGCCACACAAATCACAACAAGAATGAAAGAACAAATTATTACAATCAATCCAATAAATGCAATAATTACAATTCGAATTTGTGGAGAATTAAGTGAAGGAAGAACCAGTGATCTTGATTTCAAGTCGATAAAAGAGATATTAGAAGAAAAAGGAGCATGGTTTATCCTCAAAAGTACATCAATGCTTACATCAAAAGAATTTGAAGAGATCACAATTCGCGGAGAAAATACAATAGATATTGAAGAAAAAATAATACAAGAGCATACGGGCAAGTTCCAATCAATAGAAATATCAAAAGAAATACAAGAACAATGGACCAAAAAGTTTCTTCATACGTTAAATACTGAAAAACTCGACGGAGAAAAAATAAATGATTTTGAAAATAGATTAAGAAAAGATGTAAATGAAATTCTTAAAATGTAACTTCTCGACGAAAAAAACAATGTTCAGAAAAAAAGAAATTCGAAATGTTTAAATATGAGTATACACAGAAAAAGAGAAAGAAAAATAAAAAATGAACCAACAAAAAAATTCTTACAAATTCATAGAAGACAATGTCTTCTAAAAAAAGAGGTGTAACCATGGCAGCAAAGAAAAAAAAAGCTACAAAAAAAGCAGGTAGCAAGAAGAAAAAGAAAAAATAAGTAATGATCTGTGGAGTTATAATTAATATAGCTCCATTTTTTTCTTCAAAAAAGTTATATTTTTTAATAGTTAAAAATTAAAACCGGATACAAACAATGAAATTCCACAAAATAACATGGACAGCATTCATTGCAATAACATTCTTATTTATTATGACAGCATCTCAAGGAAAATACTGGGGAAAAACTGAGATGGAAACGTATATTATTCAAATAACTGAAGGAACAGATGAAACTTTCCTTGATTCTTCAACACCAACTGCAATGGTTGTCAATCAAAGATACATCAATCCGTATATGAAAAACACAAAAACAACATACACAACAGATTGTCCGTTTATTGGAGAAGGATATGTTGTTAATAATGGAAAAAAAATTGCAAAAGTTATTGTAGAAGATTGTACCACAGAACCAGTTCAAAAAGAAACCAAGCATGATACAACGTATTCTTAGGGTTTCCATCGAATCATTGTTCGTGGAAATGGAATAGCATCTTTAATATTATCTAATCCACAAATCCATGAAATAACTCGTTCTACACCCATACCAAATCCACCATGAGGCACTGAACCATAACGTCGTGTATCTAAATAAAACTCATATTGAGATGGATCTTCACCCTGAGCAACAAGTCGTTCTTTAATTTTTTCAATATCAGCTTCTCGTTCAGAACCACCAATGATTTCTCCGTATCCTTCTGGTCCAATAAAATCAACACCTAGTACAACATCAGGATTTTTTGGATCTTCCTTCATGTAAAATGCTTTAACTGATTTTGGATATCGCGTTACTGCAATAGGGGTATCATATAATTTACTAAGAACATCTTCTTCTATTGTTCTCAAATCCTTCCCCCATTCTATTTCTATACCTTGCTTTTTAAGAATTTCCAGAGCCTCATCATAAGTCATTCTTGGAAATTTTTTATGAACTGTAGGTTCTAATTTTAAAGGATCTTTACCAAGAATTTTTAATTCTTCTTTATTTATTTCAAGTACTTGCTTAACAACATGTTTCAATAATCCTTCTCCATAATCTATGATTTGATCAAAATTTACCCATGCTGCTTCCATTTCTGCATGCCAATATTCTGTTAAATGTCTAGAGGTTTTAGATTTTTCTGCCCTAAAAGACGGAGAAATTGTATAAATTTTTTCTAAAGCAAAAATAGCAGGTTCAGCATATAATTGCCATGTTTGTGCAAGGAAAACTCCTTTTTGTTTAAAGTAATCAACAGTAAATAATGTTGAACCACCTTCACATTGAACTGCTTGTAAAACAGGAGAATGATATTCATAAAATCCATTTTGTCTGAAATATTCATCAATAGCACCAAAAACAGTGCTTCTAATTTTCAAAATAGCAGTCATTTTTCTACTTCGAAGCCAAAGATGTCTGTTATCTGCCAAGAATTCAACACTATGATCTTTGTTAATTGGGAATGAATCTGATATCCCAACAACTGTAAAATCTGTTACAGCAATTTCGTAACCTGTTGGAGCTCTACTATCTTTTTTTATAGTTCCATAAATTTCCATAGATGCTTCCATTTGAACTTTATCTGCAATACTAAATTTTTCATCACCAAGAATCTTTTTTTCAATAACACATTGAATAACGTTTGTAGAATCTCGTAATGTAATAAATTTAAGTTGATTGCTTCCTCGTTCTCGCCATACCCAACCGTGAATAGCTACTTCGCCATCACCTTTGTTCATTGCTTCTTGTATTGAAAGAAAGGTTTGTTTTGTCATACAAAAAAGAAGAAGTAAAAGGTTTATAAAGATTATTACAACAAACGAGATTTAGTCACTTCCAATAAGTAGTAAAAACACAGTAACATTTATAAATCGTTCTGTATTAATTTGTAATACAAATATGAGGCAAATAGTCAGTATATCATTACAGGAAGATACGGTCATTGCAATAGAAAAAGCTCTCGAAAAAAAAGACGCATTCCGCAATAAATCTCATTTCTTTGAATACGCTGTAAAAAAAGCTCTTGGGGAGATGAAAGAATGAGCGACTCTCCTACATCTCTTGAAATTGTAACAGGTACACATATTGGACCATATGAAATCATTAAACCTCTTGGCAGAGGAACATGGAAAAGGACATTTAAAGCAAGTCGAACAGACGGAACAGAATGGGCTTTAAAATTTTACAATCCTACAACAACTGCACAAAAAATTGCAACTGATAGAGGAATAACAGAAGAATCATTTTGGAGAAAAGAATGTAGAAATGGGAATAATGGTTCAGATTATCTTGCATCACAAATACTTGAAACTTATGACGAACTAACATTTTTAGCAGAAGAATTATTTGAAGGAACTTTAGAAGATAAACTACAAGAGCAACATCAGTTTGGAGAAAGTGAAACATTAGATATTGCTGTACGATTAGCTAAAGGATTAGCTGAATTTCATGAACGATATAAAGTTCCACATGGAGATGTAAAACCAGGAAATATTGGATTTTCTAAAGAAAAAGTAAAATTATTTGATTATGGTACTGCAACCGTCCATTTAGGAGGACGAGGTTCTAATACATATAGGGCACCTGAAACATTTTCACAACAAAGTGAATTTTCGTGTGCAACAGATATTTGGTCTTATGGTTTAATTATGTACAAACTAATAACAGGAAAAGATATTATAACTGTAAGTTCTGGATATCAGGACATAAACATAGAAGTTCATCAACAACTTGAAGGTAATATAAAAGATAAAAGAATGCGAAGATTACTTTCTAAATGTTTAAACGCATATGAACGAAGTAGAATACAAAATGGAACACAATTAGCAGAAGAAGTAGAAGAAATTATTCAATCACAAAAAGAATCAAAAAGAATAAAACATAAATTAGTTGCACTTGTAAAACCAGTTGCTAAAGTTCTTGCAGTAGGTCTTGCAGGAGGACTTATTGGAGGAGCTATCACATATGGATTAATGAACCCATATCCCCCAGTAAGATTAGAAATACCAACAATAGAAAGTAATAATAAAAATTCTGATGCAGCATTAAGTGAAGGATTTTCTGTGTTATACCAAGAAGAACGACAGGGATTAATTGATAATTTAATAAAAAAAAGAAAAACACCATTACCTGCTCCTGTGTTTGGTATGGAAGATACTGTTTATGGCGAATTACCACGAACAATTACATATGGGAATGAATTAAGTAGAGCAACAGAATATCAGCATGTTGCAACATTAATTGAAGCATATGAAAATACAAGAGCACATTTTGGAATGATTAATGATAGTTCTCGTATAGGATATTATATTTTTACAGATTATCAATTAGCAATGAACTCATCAACAGATTCATATGCTTCAGATCCATTTGGAGGACAAAGACTTTTTGCAAAAATTCTTTCAAGAAATATAGCACAACTTGCAGAGCAAAGAGGAAAAAGTACATATGTTGATTTAGAAAATATATGTACTGCATCTATTGTAGGAACAACACAAATGTATCAAGCAATGCTTGCTGCAGAAGAAACAGGAAGTAGTAACTGGAAAGATTTCTCAGTATATATTGATGCAAAACGAGATGGGAAATATATTATTTCACATGAAAAAACAAAAGAAAGATACGAACAAGAACCTATATCAATAGCAGAATTTCTTAAAGTTTTTGTTCAGTATGCACATCAGTCAACAGTGCCCGTACAGGACTTCCAACCACTTGTAATAAGCGAATAATTTCCTTAAGATATGCAAGAAGTACAGGATCTCTGTGTTTTTCTAATAACAAAAAAACTTGATTTTGTAAACGTCTATACTCATCCTGCATTGAATCTAATGTCAAAACACTTTTTTCAAAATAAGAATTATAAGGGATATCTAAATAAGAACCAAGTGATTTCAACAAAGCTTTAGTCTCTACATGAGCAATAATCTTCTTTTGATAATAATATTGATATAAATAATAAAATCCATGATGAGAATGCATTAATAGCGTCAATAATTCCCAATGGAGAATAGAATTCTCTTCTATATTCATTTTCTTAGAAATACATCGTCTGCAAAAGAAAATATGTTTGTCAAAAGAAATACGCAATACTTGAATTTCATCATTATGATTTCTTGTATTATGAACAATATCATCAAAAACTAAAGAGTATGTTTCTTTAAGCTGTAAAAAAATTCTACGCAACAAAACACTAAATTTTTCATTAGTCGGTTCTGTGACATTTTCCAATACACAATAATTCTTTCCTTTTTCAGTAACTTCAAATCCAAGAAGATAATCAATAACTAATTTAGAAATATCAGAAATAGTTTTAGAATTCTTAAAATGAACAATTATTTTATCATATCCCATACGATAAATATGACTTAACTTAAGATAAATAAAATGAGAATCCTCTTTATCCAACTGTAACACAGCTTCTTTCTTGATTTTTGCTTCTGTTCTTAATACTAATGCATTCTCTGTTTCATCAACGTCTATTTCATCACCAGCTTTCAACTGTCGTTCATCTACCCATTTCTTTGGCAAGTAAATAGTAAAACCTCCTCCACCCTGTTTAATCAGTCTGCGCTTCATAGAGCAGAGAAATACTCTTATATATTTAAAATGTGTGCTTTTCATATCACTGATATCAATCATATCAGTTAGATATTAACCATACTTCTCGTTACCCTACTTAAGTGATTACAGAGATCGCGAAGACCATAGGTGACACACAATGACAAAACGAATAACACATGTATTACTAAGACATCTAGAAACTCTTGATGTAAATATTCAATTAGTATCAGGAGAAATTATAGAAGCAAAAGGTGACAGACCTACAAGAAAAGCACGTTTAACTGAAGCACCAGCAGCAGCTGAAAATATTAAAGAAATAGTTGCAGCAGCAGAAGGAAGAGTTTGGTTATATGCATCAACAAATACACCATATGAAACAAAAGATGAATTAATTGGAGTTAGACCAACACCAAACAGATCCGGAGAAGGATTAGGATATGTTGTAGAAGAGCTTGCAAAGTTAGGAGTATATTCTTTAGAACAATATGAAGATCCGCGAATAGTTTTAGTTTCTGAATTAGCACCAATGTCAAGAAAAAGATTAGACGAACTTGCTGTTAATACTATCAAACAACAATACAAAGCACGAGGAACTAAGAAACCAGAAATAGAAGCAGCAATAGTTGCATATTGTGCAGCTGGACAATTTGCAGATCCTGCAACAGACAAACCAGAAGTAGTAACATCAAGATATTTAGATCACGTTGCAAATGTTGCACGCCATTTTGATGAATTGCAAGATGGACAACAAGGAGTAGTTCTCAGTATGGGCCATGAACCATGTTTAAGTTTTGTATTAGCTTGTGTATTAGGAGACCAATATGCAAAGATAGCAGCTGATGGTGCTGTAAAAACAGGAACTGGAATACATTTTGTCATGGAACAAACAAAATTTGGGGGTCAAATTATTGACCTTAGTCGAGAACATGGGTTACGTGAATCTCCAGCAACAATTACTGAAATAACAATGCAATACAAAGGCTTAGAAGCATACATGAAACTTTAATTTTTTTTATTTTTTTACTGGTGAAATGAATGAGAGACAACGCAGTATACATGCAAAAAATAGAAAAAACAGAGACAAAAAAAAAGTCTGTAATAGGAATCATAGTACTTGCAGTAATAGCTGTACTGATTATCATTCTGATTTTTACAAGGTAACCACTATGAACTGGACACAAATGAGTAAGCGAGGAAGGATGAGTGTTCTTCCAAATGTATATTCAATGGAAGCAGTCACAACACTTACAAAACAGCTTCTCAATAATATCTGTTACAAAAAAATTCTCATGACGTTTGAAAATAGAAATATGCATGTGTTTGTTGATACAGAAAGTTATAATCATATTAACGAGCATGGATTAAAAGAGATTAGAAAAAATCCAAAATTATTTGATCATGCAATTAACGAAATTCAAATTCTTGCAAAAGAATGGATTCAATGGTTAAAAACACTTGAACCACAAACAAAAACAAATGAACAACTAATAGAAATTTACCTCAAATATAGACAATATTACCAAGAGATTTATGGAAGATATTTCACAATTATTATTCTTGAAAAGCCACTTACAACTCATCTTTACGAAATCCTACAAAAGGCACCAAAAGACAAAAGAGCAGAATATTTCACACTTTTAACAAGCACAATTGAAGCAATGCACAGCAAAAAAGAAGAAAGAGACAGATTACAACTTGCAGTTAAAATAAAAAAATACAACAATAATGATTTTCTACAAAATCCAGAAATCAACGCATGGATTGACCACCATACTGAAAAATATTTTTGGCTCACAAGAGATTATGAAGATCCACATCTTACAAAAGAAGATTTTATAAAAAAAATAAGAGAAACACTTGAAAGAACTGATCTTGAATCTGCTGCACATAAAGTATTGCATGAAGAGGAAGAACATCATAAAAAAATAATTCAAACAGAAACTGAATTACAATTAACAACAGAAGAAAAAGAATTTTTCAGAATAATGCGTGCAGGAATTTTCCTTAAAGAATTAAGAAAGAGTATAGTCTCCGAATCATTAATTCATTTTGACAAAATTTTAGAGGAAATCTGCAAAAGAACTAACATAACAATAAAGCTTACACGAATGCTTTTACCTCATGATCTTCCATACTTATTATTAGACAATAAACCATATACAGAAATTTTACAAAAAAGATTTGACAAATCAGTTTATCTTATAGAAGACGGCAAGTATATTGCCTGTACGGGTAAAGAAGCAGAAAAATGGTTTAATGAATTAATCAAAATAGATAACGATATCAAACTAATACAAGGAATTGCTGCATCAGCTGGAATTGCACAAGGCCCAGCACGAATTATTCTTCATCCAAGCGATTTTCATAAAGTCAACGAAGGAGATATTATGGTAACAGTACAGGCAGTCCCTTCATTTCTTCAAACAATAAAAAAATGTAAAGCATTAGTTGCAGATGGCGGAACTGGTATCACATCACATCCAGCAACATTAGCGCGAGAAGCAAAAATTCCATGTGTGATTAATGCAAAAATTGCAACAGAAATAATCAAAGATGGGGATTTTATTGAAGTAGATGGAAATAAAGGAATTATAACAAGATTAAATAAAAATACACAAAAAGAAAACTCTCAGAACACAATTGAAGACTTTTCCTGCAAAAATCTTATTTGCTTAAATGATGAACCAAATATGAATCTCTTTACTATTGGTCCGCATATCCAAGGAATGCACAGGAAAACAATCAAGAATTATATTGGAACAAATATGACATTTCTTGCTGCAGAATATAAAAATAAACGAATGTGGTTTTATACAATAAAAGAAGAGTATGAAGAGTATGGAAAAAAAGCATTTGAAAAAGTACAACAAGATAAATATTTCATCAATTCATTATTTGAAGAAATAAAATTATGCGCAAAAAAAACAGAAAAAATAGGAGAAAAACTAAAGAAAAAACAATGGAAACTTTCAAATAAAGAACAATGCAGTGCATTTAATGAATTATATGAAAATCATGCACAAGCGTGTATGTTAGGATATGTCACAGTTGCAGTAGAATTAGAAAACAGCCTATTAACAAATAAAGCATTTGAAGAAATTAATAATGCAATTCAAAGAACATCTGCGAAACGAAATGCTAATGAATATTTCGCAATTTTAACATCAGTTATTGAAGATACAGTTGTAAGAAAAGAATATTTTGCACTTCTTGAACTTGTTAAACAAATTCAAATAAACAAAATTTCTAAAAAAGAACAAGAACAACAACTTGCACAAATCCACAATTCATTTTGTTGGGCAAATTTTGGATATAATGGCCCTATAAAAACAATACAAGAATATGAAATAGAACTCGCAGAATTATTGAAGATAGATGCAGAAAAAGAACTGAATATTATAGAAGAAGAAAAGCAAGAATTAATCAAAAAACAAGAACAATATGTAACAGAACTTCAATTAACGAATGAACAAAAATATTGGATTGATTGTGTAAAAAATACTACATTAACAAAAATATTACGAAAAGATTTCATGGCATATTCTTGTTTCCTTTTCCACAGGTTAGTTGAAGAAGCAAGAATAAAAAATAATTTTACTGTTGACGAATTACAATTTTTAACACCATACGAAATAAAAAATATGTTAAATGATCTATCTATTCCTAACAAAACTGAATTACAAGAAAGAATAAAATATTGTGTGTATTTATACAATAACGAAAAAGAAAAGATTTTGTATAACACAGAAGCAAAAGAATTCTTAAAAAAACATGTGTTAGAAGAAAAAATAGAACAAATTTCTGAATTAAAAGGTATGGCAGCATACCTCGGAAAAGTACAAGGCAGAGCAATTATTGTCAACACAAAAGAAGATATAAATAAAATAAAAGAAGGAGACATTCTTATCAGTTATGCAACTTCTCCAGATATTTTACCCGCAATGAAAAAAGCAGCTGCATTTGTCACAGATCATGGTGGTGCAACATGCCATGCAGCAATTGTAGCTAGAGAAATGAAAAAGCCGTGTATTATTGGAACAAAATACGCAACAAAAGTCATCAACGACAATGATATTATCGAAGTAGATGCGTACACAGGAATTGTAAAAAAGATTAAACAAAAACAAGAAAACGAATGGATGCTTGCAGAAGATATTCCTGACGTTGATTTATTTTTTATGCAAATATGTTTCTCATGCTTTGCAAATGAATTTGTTTGGCCAACAGGAAAAGCATACAATAAAGTCCTTACTATTTTCAAAGGATACCATTTATGGTTTTACTACGATAAAAACGATTCTTATGAAGTCGCAGAGCATCTAGTAAAGAGATTTAAGAATGAACCTAGTTTTGCTGTTCTTGTTAATAACCAAATTGTCAAAGAAGCAGACAAACTCCGAACATTTGCTGAAAAATTACCTTACGATAGTTTACAAAACTTATCATCTTCAGAATTATGGAATTTATATCAACAACATGATACAATACATACAGAATATTATCAATGGACATGGATTCCTGTTGCGATAGATATGTTTCATAATAATCTAACAAATAGCCTTAAAAACTATCTTAAAGAAAAAAATATTAGTGAAGAAAAAGCAAATGAATACTTTATCATTTTAACACAACCAACAGAAAAAAGCCTTATTATCCAAGAACAAGAAGAATTTTTAAAAATTGCATTAGATATTGCAAAAAACAAAAAACTTAATGAAATTTTCAAAGAATTTTATATCCAATTTCAACAAAAAGAAGCTATTCA
>JBAZCJ010000002.1:19433-35055 GCA_041671005.1 Candidatus Woesearchaeota archaeon
TCACGATAGATACGCCTGAATATGAAAATCTTCTTGAACAAAAAATAACAGAAATTAAAGATAAAATAGATCAAAATATATTGAAACGTATTGAACAACATTATCTTAAACATTTTTATGTTAAACATATGTGGATTGGAAAAGATGGAGTAAACACATTTAATTATTACATAAAAGAATTCGTAAAATTCATTGGAAAAGATTCAAATCCTGATGCACTTCTAAAAGAAAAAGAATTATCTTACAAAAAATCTGTAGAAACACAAAAAGTGCTCATTAAAGAACTAAAAATAACAGAACCTTGGTTAACATTATTTAATGAGTTTGGAAATTTCATGATTACAAAAATATATCGAAGATATGCGCAGATTTATGCAATTTATAAAATGCAACCAATTTTAAAAGAAATAGCTTCACGATTAAATATAACTGTAATGCAAATGCATTTTATGCTCACATCTGAAGTACGTAAAGCATTACTCAACGACAAAATAAACAAAAAAGAACTTGAAGAAAGAACAAAATTCTGTGTGTATTTAGTTGAAGGAAAAAATGAAGTAATTTACACGGGTAAAAAAGCAGAAGACTTTGCAAAAAGTGTTGAACAAAAAGAATTGAAAGGCATCACACAAATTAAAGGTCAAACTGGATGTGTTGGAAAGGCAATAGGAGTTGTAAAATGCATATTTAGACCCTCAGATATGTCAAAAATGAACCAGGGAGATATTTTAGTTTCCATTGCAACAGATCCTGATATTGTTTCAGCAATGAAAAAAGCAGGAGCAATTGTAACTGAACAAGGGGGTGTTACAAGCCATGCAGCAATAGTTGCACGAGAATTAAACATCCCGTGTGTTATTGGCACAAAGATTGCGACACAAGTGCTAAAAGATGGGGATCTCGTTGAAGTAGATGCATATACAGGAATTGTAAAAAAATTAGAAAAAACAAAAAAAGAAACACAAAAAATAGAAACAACAAAGATAAACACACAATGGAAAGAAGTAGCATCTGATTTTAATTCTCCTTTGATGAGAAATCATATTTGGACAAAATCATGGAAAATACAGGCAAAAATATTTGATTTACCATTTGTAGACGCAGGAGTTAAATGTGAAAAACATGCAATAAAATATATTGCAGATATGGATTCTTGGCGCCATGCACATGAAGTGTTAAGAACCAGAATAGAATCTAATCCTAAATTTGTAGAATCATTAATTCTAAACACAAATAAATTAGGAGAAGAAATTAATGCATGGTCTGAAGACGTTTTTGTAAAAAAAAATACACAAGAATATACCTCCGAACAATTATGTACGCTTCTTGATGAATTTAATGAAAAACAAGCATTGCTTTATGCATATGGAATATTACTACCAGTCCTTGATTTCCAAGAATTCTCTTATGTTGAAGGAACATTAAACAAGATTTTACGAGAAAAAATCCCTGAAGAATACGCAGAAGCATACAAAATGTTTACAGCTCCTACATATAATTCATTTCAGCAAGACCAAGAAGAAGATTTATTGCATCTAATGGAGGAATATTATTCAGAACAATGGAAAAATGATATCCTTAGTTTAAACGAAAAAGAAATTCAAAAAAAGCATCCACAATTTTGGGAGAACCTAGTCCAACATACCAAAAAACATGCATGGGTATACTATGTGTATCAAGGTCCTGCGTTTACTGAAAAAGAATTTCTTGAATTTATATGTCAATATCTAAAAAAAGATAAAACGCCAATCAAATTATTAGAAGCAATACACAAAAATAAAAAAGAAATTGAAAAAAAGAAAGAAAAATATTTAACAAAAATAAACCTAACTGATTTTGAAAGAGATATGCTTCTTCTTGCAGGAATTGTAGTCTGGGGGAAACCAAGACGAAAAGATTACCAAAGTAAGACATATTATCATGCAGAATATTTGTATAAAGAAATTGCAAAACGAGTTCAATGCTCACTTCAGGAAGCACAATATGCACACCCTGAATTATTAAAAAAAGCATTAATCACTCAAATCCCAATAGATAAAAAATATTGTAAAGAAAGCTACGAATTTCATATAGTAATTCCTAACAATACAGGAGATGTAGATGTTTTAATTGGAACCCAAGCAAAACAATTTTATGAAACTATAGAAAAAGAAAAAAAGATTGAAGAAAAGAGTTCTGAAGTCAAAGGGTCATGTGCTTGTTCCGGATATGTAAAAGGAAAAGTAAAAATCATTAATTCTCCACAAGACATGCATAAAATGCAAGAAGGAGATATTCTTATTTCTGTTGCAACAACTCCATCAATTGTTCCTGCTATGAAAAAAGCTGCAGCAATTATTACGAATGAAGGAGGAATTACCTGTCATGCTTCAATTGTCAGCAGAGAATTAAATATTCCATGTATTGTTGGAACAAAACATGCAACAACAATTTTTCAAGATAATGATTTTGTTGAAGTAAATGCAACAAAAGGAATAGTTAAAAAGATAAAAGAACCAAAAAGTGAAACAAATAATCCAAAACCAATATCAAAATACATTGCGTGGTTTAATGAAATAAATAATAAAGATGTTTCAATTGTTGGAGGAAAAGGAGCATCATTAGGTGAGATGTACAACACAATGCCTGTCCCAAATGGATTTTGCATTACTGTTGAAGCATATAAAGAAACGTTATCTTTAGTTCTTAACGAGATTAATGTATTACTCAGCAAAAGAAATATTGAAAGTCTCAGCGAATTAGAAGCAATAGAAGAAAAAATAAAGTTAAAAATAGAAAATGTAGAAATTCCAAATGAAATAAAAAATGCTATCAAAGAAAATTACAATCTTCTTAGGGGAAAAGTTGCAGTACGTTCCAGTGCAACAACTGAAGATTTACCAGATGCAAGCTTTGCAGGCCAACAAGATACATACCTCAATATAGAAGGTGAAGATGCAGTTCTTGAAGCAGTAAAAAAGTGTTGGGCATCTTTATTTAATGCACGTGCAATCAATTATAGAGAAGAAAAAGGATTTAATCATACTGACGCATATCTCGCAGTAGTCATTCAAAAAATGATTGATGCTGAAAAAGCAGGAGTATTGTTTACAGTAAACCCAATTACCAATGAAAAAAATGAAATGATTATTGAATCATGCTTTGGACTTGGAGAAAAACTAGTCAGTGGAGAAATAACTCCTGATACATTTATTATTAACAAAGAAGAAGAAACTATCAAAGAACAGCACATTAATTGTGAAGAAAAAACATTAACAAATACTGAGCTTAAAACAATAATCCAGTTAGGAAAAGCGATAGAAAAACATTATGGAAAACCTATGGACATTGAATGGGCAATTCCAAAAACACAAATTTTGCAAGCACGACCAATCACAACATTAAAACCTGATAATGAAGAAGTATGGGTAAATAATTTCTCAATAGAAAATTGTGGATCTCAACTATTGCATCCTGCACTTCACTCAGCATTTTCAAGATCTTTAAAAATATTTTTTGGCGAACAAAAATATATGACTGAGTTCATTGCTGTTATGGACGGGATAAATCTTCAAGGTGCATATGTCAAAGAAAAAGAAATTGAAGCATTAGTTGATGCAGCAATTACAAAAACAATTCAAGAACCAGAAAGAATTAAACAAATTCACAAAGAAACTTATGATTATAATGATGAATATATGACCCTTGGAAAAGAATATTGTAAAATTGACTTTTCAAGAAAAAATGATAAAGAAATTGCTGAAGCCTACAAAAAATTAATTGAAGCACAAATAAAAGGCCATTCTCATTCTTTAATTACAACATGGTTTATTGACAGTTACAAACAGAAATTCTCGCAATGGCTTATGGAAAAAACAAAACAAATAATCAAAAATTCCAAAAAAGATGCTGCAGAAGTATTTAATGTGTTAACAACATCTTCAAAAAATAGTTTACAATTACAAGAAGAAATCGAATCTCTTATAATAGTCAAAAAAATAAAAGAGAATAATGAACAAGAAATAGTTCTTCAATGGAATAATACGTTTGAGATGCCCCCAATTACATTAAAATCTGAAATGGAAGCACATTATCAAAAATGGCGATGGATCCCTTTTGCATATCTTGGTCCAGCATATGAACGGGAGTATTATCTTGAAGTCTGGAAAGGATTAATAAAAGAAAACTTTGATGTAAAAAACAGAATTAAAGAAATTCATGAAAGACCTACTATAATTAGAAAACAAAAAGAACAGTTAATAACAGAATTAACAATAGATAAAGAAACACAACAAATGTTTGATATTGCTGCAGATATTGCATTTTTAAAAGGATACAGAAAAGAAACAATGTATCATGGGATGTATGCATTATCTCATATACTTGAAGAAGCAGCAAAAAGATTACATATTTCATTCGCTAACATGTATCTTTTGACAGATGAAGAAATATATAATTCATTAGTATATGCAAAACCTATCGATATAAGTGCAATATATGAAAGAAAAAATAAATATTGTTTTGTATATAATTACATAACAAACACTGTCCAAGAATATAGAGGAAAACAAACAGAAGAATTCTTAAAAACAAAAAAGTTTTTTGAAGAAGAAATAATTCAAACCAATATTCTCAAAGGAACAACTGCATGCAATGGGTATGCAAAAGGAATTGTAAAAATTATTAATACCCCTTTACAAATGGAAAAAATGAAACAAGAAGACATTCTTGTAGCACACACAACAATGCCTAATTTATTACCTGCAATGAAAAAAGCAGCAGCAATTATTACAGAAGATGGTGGAATTACATGTCATGCAGCAATTGTCAGTAGAGAATTAAAAATCCCTTGTATCACGGGAATTAAAAATGCAACAAAAGTTCTAAAAGATGGTATGACTATTGAAGTAAATGCAAATGAAGGAATTATAAGAATTATAAATGAATAAAAAAAAGTGACGATACATGACAACCGATTTAGAACTTATAATATTAGCACAAGCAGGAGATAATAATGCGTTTAATAGTTTGTATACAATGTATGCGCCGTATGTAGGATCTATTGCATACGGGGTATTAAAAAGTAAAGATGAATCCAAAGATATTATCCAAAAAGTATTTCTAAAAATATACGAAAACCTGCAAACATTCAGAAAAGATTCAACAGTTAAAACATGGATAACTCGAATTGCAATAAACACATCTATTGATAGGTATAGACAAAGAAAAAGACATCAAACAGCAGAATTAAATGAAAATAGTAAAGAAGGCGAATTATCTAAGATATACGATTCTATAGTTTTTAGTCCTGAAAGAGCAACAGAAATGAGACAATTGGGTTCTGCAATAGCAGAAGCATTAGATTATCTTCCACCAGAACAAAAAGAAACAATCATGTTAAGAGAAATAGAAAGCTTAGCATACAAAGAAATTGCAGAGATTATAGATATTCCTGAAGGAACTGTAATGTCAAGATTATTTTATGCAAGAAAAAATACACAAACATACTTAGAAAAATATTATCCAGATTTTATATTGCCTAAACCAAAAGAAAGAAGTCCAATTCCAGAGCAGGTTATTGAACCAACATTAGAAGCAACTTTGCCGTTAGAAAAAAGAATAGTAGAACCAGAAACAAGAATAATAATTCCAGATGAAGATCCAAGAGTACAATCATTATCAGAATCTCAAAAAAGAATTTATGAGTTTTATAAACAAGGATTACCTTATGAAGAAATGAGTAAACAATTACATCTTCCTATTACCGCAATTCAAACTCGTATAGAAACGGTACTACAAAAAATTGAAAATTATAAACCAAAAGAACAACAATTAGAAGAAAGAATTACTGTTAAAGATCCATTAAGCGTACTAACCCCATTTAGAAGGAGAATATATGAATTAAGACAAGAAGGATTAACATATTCTCGCATTGCTGAAGAACTAGGATCAACAGCTAATTCTATTGGAGTAACAATGCATTATATCAGAAGACAACTTGCAACATCATGCCAAGAATAAGATTCCCAAATCCTTATAAATCACTTCTTCTTTTTAACAATATATGGCAGATATCAAATTCAAAATAGTTGCAGAAGATGGCGATGCACGAATTACAAAATTTAAAACACGTCATGGCTGGTTAGAAACACCATTTTTCATGCCAGTTGCAACAAAAATGGCTGTCAAACATTTAACAACATCTGATTTAAACAAAATAGGAATCCAAGCAATAATTTCTAATGCATTAGTATTGGAACTTAGCAGAACTGGTGATTATATCAAAAGAAGAGGAGGCATTCATAAACTCATGAATTTTGAAGGATCTATATTTACTGATTCAGGTGGATTTCAAATGATACGATCCAGTTTTTATGAAAAAACAACAGAAAATGGTGTTGTATTCAAAGACCCAGTAAATAATAAAAAAAGTTTTCTTGCTACCCCAGAATCGATTACACAACTTCAAGAAAAATTAGGAAGTGATGTTGCAATGGTATTAGATGATCATAATGCACATACACATACTAAAGAAAAACATGCACATGCAGTTATGCAAACGTATGAATGGGGAAAACGATGTCTCGCAGCAAAAACAGATGACAAGCAATTAATGTTTGGGATTATTCAGGGTGGCACATATTTTGATTTAAGAAAAAAAAGTGCACAATTAACACAATCATTAAATTTTGATGGCATTGCTCTTGGCGGTTTAGCAACAGGAGAACCAATTCCAATTATGAAAAAAGTAGTAAAAACAGTAACAAAAATCATTGATAAAAATAAACCACGTTATTTAATGGGATTGGGAAGCCCTGTTGAAATAATTAACACAATTGGAATGGGTATTGATTGTTTTGATTCAACATATCCAACGCAAAATGCACGACATAATACATTATTTACACACCATGGAAAAATAGATATTGCAAAAGAACGACATTTACATGATGAAAACCCTATTGATCAAGGATGCAACTGTTATACTTGTAAAAATTATAGTAGGGCATATGTTTGTCATTTAGCTAAATCAGAAGAACCGATTGCACACAGATTAAAAACATACCATAATGTTTATTTTATGAATAATCTTATGAAAGAAGCAAAAATTGCAATCAAAGAAAATAGATACAAACAGTTTGAAAAAGAATTTACAAAAAATTTCACAAGAAAAAAACCAATACAAAGTAAAAATGTTACTGTGATATAATATGTACAAATTCAGTTTTAAAATCCAACATGAAGGATGTTCAGAAACAGCATTAAGTAAACGATTTCCAAAACATCATATAACTGTTCTCGATATCCAAGCAAAAGATACAAAAAATAAACAATATTTGTATTATATCCAAGGAACTGAAAAAGAGTTTAACACAATTCTTCAACAATTAAAAAAAACATACAAAACTGCAAAAGAGATCGAACGAACAAAAGATTCTTTGACGCTTTTAGTTATACTTCATCAAACAGGATATATTCAAAATATCATTCAAAAGAATCAAGGATTTTTTATTGATGTACATACGATTTCAAATGGATATGAATATTGGCATATAGGGGTTATAGAAAAATCATCAATTCAAAAAATCCAAAAACAATTAAAAAATGCTGGAAAATTAGAAGTATTGTACATTGGAAAAATTGATTTTGCTGAAACCTTTTTGTCAAAGCAGCAAAAGAAAGTGTTTTCATACGCATATGAGTCTGGATATTATCAAACACCAAGAAAAATAACAATTGCAAAAATAGCACAAGCATTGCATTTGAATCATTCTACCGTTGGAGAGCACTTATGCAAAGCAGAAAACAAGCTTATAACTGTAATGGCAAAGAAAATATGATCCCAGATATGTCTGGTAAAAACCATTAATAAAAGGATAATGTTCTATAAGTATAATGACAACTATAGAAGATACAATAGCAACAGAAATACAAAAAATAAATGGATTATTAAGTAATGTTACTGTTGAAGAAGATGCAGTTATTACATTATATACTCCTATCACGATTACACACGCATTTGAAGCTCTTCCAGATGGAAATATTTCTTACAAAAAAGAAGAGTTATACTGGACTCCAACTATAAGAAAAAATACAACTCCAGAACATACACAAGCATTTTATCAAGAAATAGAAAAAAGGATAAATGGATACACACAAATTGTTGAAAAAAACAAAAGAATTTCAAAAGCATATCAAACACCAACGTTTACAAAAGAAGAAGCAGAAATAATCGCAAAAGAAGCGTTTGAAGTAACATTTTGGAAAACAAAAGAATCATATAAAAAAAATAATTAATATTATTTACTTTCCTGTTTTAGCTTCAACCCTAATTCTTTCCACTGTTTGTCATCAATAGTGCTTGGACTACCATCCATTGGACATTGTGCTTGCTTATTTTTAGGGAAAGCAATAACTTCTCTAATATCTGATAATCTCAGTAACATTGAAACCATTCTATCTAACCCAATCCCAATGCCGCCATGAGGTGGTGCACCATATTTGAATGCATCCAATAAAAACCCAAATCTTTGTTGAGCACGTTCTTTTGGATACCCAACAACACGCATAACACGTTCTTGTAATTCTGGCACATTAATACGAATACTTCCTGATGCCATTTCCCAGCCGTTCAAAACAAGGTCATATTGTGTACAATGAACTCTTCCAGGATCTGATTCTAAAAATTCTAAATGTTCTTTTTTAGGCATACAAAACATGTGATGGGCAGGTTCCCAAACTTTATCTTCATCATTCCATGCAAACAGAGGGAAATCAACAACCCAACAAAATACATACTTATTTTTATCAATAAGATTCAAATCATTGCCAAGTTTATTTCTCACTTTATTCATTACTTCATTTGCAACATTTGACTTATCTCCACAAAAAAACAAAACATTGCCTGGTTTTGCGTTCATTTTTTCTATAAGTAAATCCTGTAACTGTTTATTAAAGAATTTTGCAATACCACTATCAAATCCTTTGTCTGTTACTTTAACATATGCTAATCCTTTTGCACCAGATTCTGTTGCAAATTTAATATATTCATCAATCTGTTTTCTAGAAAAATCATGTTCAGAATTAATAGCTTTAACAATCCCTTTCTCTGCAATAACTGTTTTAAAAACAGAAAAGTCACTTTGATTCATAATATTTGTAACAGTTTTAAGTTCAAGACCAAACCTTAAATCTGGTTTATCACATCCATACTGTTCCATTGCATCTGTATGACTTATTTTTAAAAATGGAATATGAATATCAATATTTGCTGTTTTTTTAAATGCATATTTTAACATTCCTTCAACAGCAGTATGGACATCTTGTTCTTCAACAAAACTCATTTCAATATCAATCTGCGTATGTTCTGGCTGTCTATCTGCTCTTAAATCCTCATCTCGCAAACATCGAGCAAGTTGAAAATATCTGTCACATCCCGAAACCATAAGAATTTGTTTATAGAGTTGTGGACTTTGAGGCAATGCATAAAATAATCCGTGATGTATTCTGCTTGGCACAACATAATCTCGCGCACCTTCTGGAGTTGATTTTACCAGCATAGGAGTTTCAATTTCCATAAAATGTTGTTCAGTCAAATATTCTCGTATTGCCAATGTAAATCTATGTCGTGTTTGCAGATTTTTCTGCATTGTTGGTCTACGTAAATCTAAATAACGATATTTTAATCGCATTTCCTCAGTTGCTGGGTTCTCATCATTAATGTCAATAGGAAGCACATCTGATTTAGCTAAAATAGTTAAGGTATCTGCAAGAACTTCTATTTCACCAGTATCCATATTTTTATTGATTAATCCATCTCCTCTATAGCGAATAGTACCAGAAATTTGTAAAACATCTTCTCTTCGTAATTTCAATACTTCTTCAAAAAGTTGTTTATTATGTTTTTCATCAAATGTGATTTGGGTAATACCATACCTATCTCGTAACCATAAAAAACTAATGCCTCCGTGCTGCCGGACAGTCTCCATCCAGCCACAGAGTGTTACTACTTTGCCTTTGTCTGTTAATCGTAATTCCCCGCATGTGTGTGTTCTGAGCATAAAAAGAGTAACAAAGAAGAGATATTTAAATGTTTAGAACGTACTTAATACTTCACTTTTTATTTTATGTGTAACAATCTCATTTTTAAAATCAATTGCCTGTTGCACACTTCCAACAATACTGCCATAATGGTAAGGAATTGCTTTTTTTGGTTTAAATAATAACACTGCTTCAACTGCTTCCTGCCAAGTCATAGTGTATGTACCACCAACAGCCATAAATGCAATATCAATATCATGCAATAAAGCCATCTCAGAAATTTTATCAGTATCACCAGAAATGTATATTTTCTGTTTATCTAAAATCACAACATATCCAACCCAATAATTTTCTTGTGGATGAAACACTACACCAGGAACTCTAAATTTATTAATATTATATGCAGGAATAGTTTCAATAACAATATTTTTCACAATAATCTGCTGACATGGCTCAACAGGAATAATCTCTTTAACAACAAGATTCTTTAGTTTACTTAAACAATCAGGGGTACAAACAATAGAAGTGTTAGGATTAATCAATTTTTTAATATCGTCAATACTACAATGATCATAATGACTATGGGTGCATAATATTATATCTGCATCACCAGAACTTTTCGGTATACGAAACGGATCTATATATACATTTTTTTCAGCATGTAATAATAAAGCAGAATGACCAAACCATTGTATATCTATCATCGTTTTGTTTCGATATCATAAATAATATCTTCTATTTTCTTCAGATTCCATTTGATAGCATCATATTTTTTACGCAAATCTCCATTACCCATATCCAATGTTAAAAAAAAGTCATGTATTCCTACAACAAAGTCTCGTACTTGATGCACATCAGCATAATTCTTACTAATTGTTGTTAATACAGCACGACGAGCAAGTTCTCCTGTCAAATCACTTAACCCCATCAAATAATCTTCAGGATCAGCATCAATATCATCAAGTTCTATAAGTGTACCATGTTTAATAAAATGTAAAAAAGCCTTTGCTTCAACATATTCTTGTACTGCAACAGAATACGCACCTAAAATAGAAAGTGCTGCATCAAGAGCAGCTGTTTTCTTAACATCCTTCATAATAACTTCAGCATCAGCAATCAATTTCTCAGCAGATTGAAGATCATTTCTGTGTAAAGAAGATATTGCCATTTTAGAAAAACGAAGAATATCTCGCGAAGTTTTGATAATATGCTCTCGTTTAGTAGCATAAGCTACAAGCTGCTTTCGGATTTTATCAAAATTTTTCTTTGAAAACATAGGACAATAAACGAAAGGTTTATATATAAAGTTTTCCAAAATCACACTCATGCTTTATGCAACAACAAATACTGCGTTCAGAGATGTCTTAGACTTCTTTATGAGGTTAGGCGTCTATGACGTGCTACTCCCGTTCATTTTAGTATTTACAATAGTCTTTGCTATATTCGAAAGAACAAAAGTTCTTGGAACAGAAAAAGTTAATAATGTAGAATATGGAAAAAAGAATCTCAATGCAATGACTGCATTTGTTATTGCGTTCTTAGTTATTGCATCAGCACAAATGGTTTCTATCATTAACAATGCAATGCCTAAAATAGTTATACTATTATTCTTAGGAGTATTTTTCCTACTTTTAGTAGGCATCTTTTACTCAGAAAAAGAAGAAGTATTACTAAGCAGCAATTGGAAAATTATGTTTATGGTTATAATGTTTATAGGAATTGTTGCAATATTCCTTCATTCAATTCCAACAAGTTCAGGACAACCATTCCTAAATTGGATAATGGAGTTTATAGCATATAATTATAGTACAACTGCTGTAACTTCAATTATATTAATCCTCGTTGTTGCAGGATTAATGTTTTATGTGGTCAAAGAACCAAGAGCAGCAAAAGAAGAAAAAAAATAAAAAATAATACGTTCCTTTGAGGTGAAGAAAGATGATGGCGAATAACTTTGTGGACATGTTCCGCACTTTAGAAAGCTATGGATTAACAGATGCACTATTACCATTCTTGTTGATATTTACAATACTGTTTGCCATGCTCCAAAAAACAAAAATTTTAGGAGTAGGGAAAAAGAATTTTAACGTTATGATCTCATTAATACTTGCAGCATTAGTTGTCATTCCACATATTACAAAAACATATCCTACAAATTATGATGTAGTAGAAATACTCAATAATGCGTTACCTAACATTTCATTAGTCATTGTTGCAGTCGTCCTTGCACTTCTCTTAATTGGATTGTTTGGCGGAGAAGCAAAATGGATGGGTGGCAGCTTATCAGGAATCATTGCAATACTTTCATTTGGCCTGATTATTTACATATTTGGCGGCGCAGCAGGATGGTGGAATAATATTGGATTAAGATGGTGGGATGAAGACACAATTACACTTGCAGTCGTTATCCTTGTCTTTGCAATAATCATCTGGTATATTACACAAGAAGAATCAACTGCAGATCAAGCATCAAAATTAAAATCATGGACTGAAGAAGTGGGAAAATTCTTTGGTGGTGGCGGCGGAGGACATCATTAAATGGCAACCCCTATGATAGAATTAGGATTTTTAAATTATTTTTCTCCTATATTCATATTCTTACTTGTATTTGTCATAGTATATGCAATTATGGAATTTACTAAATTTGCAGGATCTAATAAAATCCTTCATGCACTAATTGCATTTCTTATTGCCATAGTATTTTTGTTTTCCACATCAGCAACAACTGTTGTTACATTTATTGCACCGTGGTTTACAATTATGTTTATTTTTATTATTTTTATGTTAGCAGCGTATAAGCTATTTGGTGCAACAGATGACCAAATAAAAAATGTTATTACAAAATCAAGTACAGTCCAATATTTTGTTTTAGTTATTGGAATTATTATTGCTTTATTTGGTCTTGGTTCAGCATTTGGTCAAGATTTACTAGGTGCCACACAAGGAATCTCTGAAGCACAAGATGCAACAGCAACAACTGACGCAGGAACTGTTGCTTCTGACAGTTATCAACAAAATCTTGTTGCAACAATATTTAATCCAAAAATATTAGGCATGATTTTATTGTTAGTTATTGCTGCATTTACAATTCGTGCAATGACTCCTGCAATGAAACCAGATTGGCCAGGATAAAATAGTTATAATTTTTTTTATTCTTTAGCCATTATCCACATAAATTCAAAATATTTTTTAAAAGAATCTGTAACTTTTGCATCACTAATTAAAATAACTGTTGGCTTCTTTCTCAAAATAACTATCATAGTTTTATCAGCCCACAAGTTTATTTCAGCAGGAGTTGTGTATTGCATGTGACGAATTTGATTTAAGGTTGAATGCTGTATTGTTTCTTGTATATTTCCTCTTGCTGATTCATTAAAAATAATACGTTGCTTTATTCCTTTTTTTGCTAACCGTAATGCGTGTTTATTAAAAAAAATTCTTACTCCTTCTTCATCTTCTCCTTTACTTGCACCAAATACGTAATTAACATCTCCTTTTTTCAATACTTTAAGCATAAGTTGGTATACCGTTTCCATTCCTTTCCAACCTTGAAATATTTCTGCTTCTGTATCATCACCAACTAATTGACGCTTTAATTTAAGTGCAGGAAGAATTTCTTCAACAGTTTTTTCTTGATTTTCAATATTCTTTTTTTTATCATACAAGAAATTTAATATTCGTTCAGGATCCACAGCATTAAAATGTTTAATATTCGCAATAATAATATGACTTACCAAACCTTTATCTGCTAATCGTTCCAAACCATCATAAACCTTTGAAGTATGAATTCCTGTTTTTTTAATAATTTTGCCAGTACTTGTTAATCCAAGTTCTAATAATGCAAGATATATTTTTATTTCATTTTTAGTAAGTCCTATCTCTTCTAACGTTGATTCAATGCTCATAGATAAGGAGATTATATTGATCCTATTTAAATTTTTCTCCTCTTCCCCCGTTTGGGAAGAAGAAGAGTTATATACTTTAGAAATTATCTTTATACAGTAACAAATATGAAAAAATTCAAACAAAAATTAATGGCATTAAGTTTAGGAACAGTTATTGCAGTACTCGCAACACCAATTATTGGAGAAACATATTTGAGAGTAAAAACAAAAGATGTAAATACAAATCCTTTTGCACATAATCCAGTTATTGAAGCTCAAACCAGTGAGCAAACATTTTTTCCAGATCCAATTTTAGGTCATAGACTTACACCCCCTTTTGCTGATATATTTAACAAAGATTATAACTTTCAAAAAACAGAACAAGAAAGAACAATACACGAAATTTTGCCAAGCTCATTCATTGGGATTTCTGAGAAAAGAATCCAAACAATTGATGAGGTTGTTGCTTCCTTAAATCAATCTCAACCAATTGTTCTTAATTTAGGAGATAGTTCAACATCAGGATGGGATAGTAATGTTGTATCAAGTAATCGTGTTAAAAGAAAATATGAAGCAAGAGGAAAAAATGTCTATGAAAGTCCATTTTTTAATTATGAAACATACCCTAATTTATTAGCTAAAGAAGGCTTTGCAGTAATCAACGCAGGAGTTCCTGGATTTACATCAATACAAGGAGAAAGATATATCAAAAGACTTTTTGATGAATTTGAACAAAAAGGTATATATCCCACATATGTTACAATTTACTTTGGAAATAATGAGGGTGTTTGGAATGGAAATACGCAAGACAAATATGTATTACCTCAAGAACATTTCACTCTTTTATTTCCAGGAATAATAAAGACAAGCTTGTCTAATTTTGTAATATATCCAAGAGTAAATGTTGAAGAATATAAACAAAATATTCAACGTATCATTGAAACAATACAAGAACATAATGCAACGCCACTTTTAATTAAACCTTTAATTCCAAAATATTGGCATCCAGGATTAAGAGCTGAACAAGGTAATGGTGAAGCAGAAGTTTGGCAAATGATGTATGATAACAAAGAAACAAAAGCAATTAGTGATTTAGAAACTGCAATTCAAATATATAAAGATGCAGAAAGAACTCTTGTAACTGCAGGAAATGATGAACAAAGAAAACATGCAAAAGCCTTATTTATCACAGCACAAAATCTGGATTATGTTGTTCCGAGAATCAAACCGGATTATGTCAAAGCACTATATGAAATTGCCATACAATTAAGGATTCCTATTATTGACGTTCAAGATCATATTCCAATTGATGATAGAAAATATTTTGGAGATTATTGTCATCCCATAGAACCTGCTAATCGATTAATTGCTGAAGAGATAAAAAAAAATATTAAAGAAAGTAATTAAAATAATCTATTTCTTTTTCATTCCGTCTGTAATTCTTCCAAGTTCACTTACACTTTCAGTTAATGATGGCAATACTTTTTGAAATACTTTTTCCATAGCTTTAATTTCTGCACCAACGTTTGTGAGATTCTGATCATAATCTGTAATCTTTCCTAAAACGCCTTTGTGTAAAGTATCCATACTTTTATTCATATCTTCCAACTGTTGTTCAATTTTATTAACACGTGCTTCAACACGTTCTTTCCAATCAACAATCTTATTGATACTTCGAACAATTTCATTCCATTTTTCATCATTAATAGCTTCTGCAA
>JBAZCJ010000003.1:0-29561 GCA_041671005.1 Candidatus Woesearchaeota archaeon
TTTCAAAGTATAGATACAGATATTATTCAAAGTGGAGAAACTGCTACAATTATATTTGTTCTCGAATCTGATGATATTATTGAATCTTTTGATGCGCTTTTTTATTTGGTAAGTAGTAGTCAACCACGCGTAAATTTAAAACTTACACTAAACGTTATTTTAGAAGAAGGGAAAGGAATTCTTTATTATACTCGAGAAAAGATAATTGAAGAAACACGCTCAATTATTACAAAAACCTATGAAATCCTTTTCTTATTATTTTTAATTCCTCTGTTATTATTGTTACATGCCACAAATATTGCTGATGAAAAAGCATTACGTCGTTTAGTAGATAATAAAACAATTACAAATTATTGGAGAATTTATGTTCCGGAAGAAACATATTTGAAATATAACACATTTCAAAATATTAAACCTATTTTATTAGAAGAATCGGGTATAGCCAAGGCAAATCATCTTGCAGCAGAAGAGAAAATGTCATATCAACTTGCAACAGCAATTGTTTTTGCACAGCAATGTCTTATTCCAAAAGTATGGACTTTTGAAGAAGTTTCTGTCGAAATGCGCCATATGTACCCTCGAATACTGTTTACATCTCCTCTTCGAAATTATAAAGAAGATCAGTTAAAGAGATATATTGAACACCAACAAGAAAAAGGCTTTACAAATAATGAAATTAGGGAAATGTTATTGAAAGCAAATTGGGATAAAGAAATAATTAAAAAATATATTCATCCTGAAAATGATTTGAAAAAATTTATTGCAGAACAGCAGAAAAAAGGGTTTACATTGGGTGAAATAAGAAAAGAGTTGTTAGATGTCAAATGGAGTAAAGTGGCTGTTGATGCAGTCATTCCACGCGAAGATGTATTAAGAGAATATATTGCAGAGCAAAGAAAAAAAGGTAAGTCAAATGTCCAAATAAAAGAAGCACTTGCAAAAGTAGGGTGGGAAAAAGTAGTGTTGGACAAGTATTTGAATGCAGAAAAAGATCTTAAGGCATTTATAGTTTTGCAGCAACATAGAGGTTTTACAGATGAGCAAATTCAAATAGAATTAAAAAAGAAGGGTTGGAAGAAAGAAATCATTGAAAAATACTTTAAATAGCTTTTTATAGTATGAAATAACTCAGTTTTTATGGCAGTTTTAAGTGATAAAGACATTAAAGAACTTCTTAAACTTGGAGAGCTTGTTATTAATGATATTGTTGAAGACCAAATTGGAAGTTGTTCTGTAGATTTACGATTAGGAAGTCAATTTAGAGTATTTAAACATGCTGAAGTCACTCATGTAGATCCAAAAGAGGGCGTATCAGATTCTTTAATGGAATTAGTCACAAAAAATGAAGGGGATCCGTTTATTATTCATCCTGGAGAATTTGTATTAGGATCAACAATGGAATCTGTTTTGATTCCGCGTTATCTTGTTGCTCGCCTTGATGGTAGAAGTTCATGGGGTAGATTAGGAATTATTGTACATTCTACTGCAGGTTCTGTGCATCCAGGGTATGTAGGGCAATTAACTTTGGAGATTGCTAATATTTCAAAAGTTCCAGTGAAATTATGGCCAGGGTTAAGGGTATGTCAAATTATGTTTGAACAATTGAGTAGTCCTTGCGAAAAATCTTATGCTGAGAAAAAATCTAAATATATGGGTCAACAAGGACCTCAAGCAAGTAAAATTATTTTAGATTAAACAATAAATCGTTTTTTTTCTTCATGTAATGCTGTTGGACTTTCGCCACCGTGCCATGTAAATCGAGGTCGTATCTTTAAAGGATATAATTTTTCATTTGTATCATCAAAAATAAGCGCACTTCCTTTTGTACGTGGTAATTTATCAAGTTGAACATCTAATCCTTCACGCATGTAACTTTGCATTAATGCACCTAATGCTTCAGTATCAACGCGTGCAGTAATCCTATGACTTAATACAATATCACTTTGTGTCATGACATCAGTATGTATTTTGCCAGGTTGTTGTGTTGCTAAGACTAAACTAATCCCAGGTTGTCTTCCTTCACGAAGAATAGTAATAAGTGGGTCTGTAGCAGCAGTTTTTCCAGTTTTTGGGAGGAATTCATGAGCTTCATCAAGGACAATCCATGTAAGGGGAAATTCTTGTTTAATATCTTCTGTACTAAAATAGCGCATAGATTCATGAAGTTGTGCAAATTCTTCATTTTTTCTGACAAGCATACGTTGCATGAAAAGTTTTTTTGCGATTAATCCTACAATGAGACATTTAATCTTCCACCCATTTGGCATTGTTGCATAACAAGATAAGTCAACAATAGTAATTTTTCCTGATAATGCAAGGTCTTCAATTTTTGTTCCTTTTTCATCAAATATTCCCCATGAAAGAACGTTAAGAAATCTATTTTTAACAGCCTCTTTTGTTTCGTGGGATTCTTCTTGGGCTTCAAGTGAATCAATCATTTGTTGTATAGAATATTCTTCTTTTTCTTCAAGAGTGTGGATAATTCTTTCAATTAAAACTCCCATAGGATCATTAAGTGCTATGCCAAATGTTATGCACCAATCTTCTGCAGTTAATTCATGAGGTTGTAATGCAAATGGGAAATCAGTTGGAATCCCTTTTTCAGTATATTCTTGAAAAAATTTAGTAGGAGTAAAAATTTTAACATCGAATGCTTTGGGATCTAAATTCCATTCTTTTAATTCAAAAGCCTCTTTTTTATTTGGGTATTTCATAGTCCAGTAAACACCCATTGTGTCAAGTAGAATAATACTCAGATTTTGTTTAATATCAGGTTCTAAGTCAGCCATCCCTTCAGCAATAACGCCAAGGGTGTATGACTTCCCCGAACCTCTTTTTCCAGCAACAAGGACAACGTGGCTTCGAACCATATCCATATAAACATCATTAGAGACAGAAGTTGTCTGGCCCATGGTTACATATTGTTTACCTAAAAAAATAGCTCCTTTTGTTCCAAATTTTTCTCTATCTTTTTGATCTCTGCCTATAATAAGGTCGTACATAAGTTTTATTCTAGCAAAATGCATTTATATATTTATTGTAAGCCTTATTATTCTCTACGAAAATTAGTCATTAAAGTGATGTTATTGCACAAACTTTTAAAAGAAGACAATATTCTGAAATTATACATAATTACATAATAAATGAATATACAAAGGGGATGAGTATGGAAAAAAAAGAAAAAGTAGAGCATATGGAATCAAAGAAAAAAGAGTATAATGAAGCAAAAAGAATAGAATCTCACGAAGAGTCTATTCCTTCAACAAAACAATGGGCAGTTGAAAATAAAGTATTGCTTATTGCAATTATAGGAATTGCAATTCTTGCGTTTGTATTATGGAATGGAAGTATTTCTTCTTTATTGACAAATGATATTGTTGTAACAGTGAACGGCAATGGTATTACTCAGCAACAACTCCAAGAAGAGATAGCAAAAGTTCCTGCATATTATTTTTCAATGATGGATAATGCAACAATACAAAGTGCAATTCTTGATCAGCTTATTGCGCGTGAATTGTTGTTAGAAAAAGCAACTGCAATGGGAATTACAGTAACAGAACAGGAAGTAGAAGTTGCTCTTGCAAATGTGACTGAACAAGCGCAAATGACCTCAGAAGAGTTTTTGACTCGTTTAGAAGAAGAAGGTATGACTCTTGATGAAGTAAAAGTGTTATTGAAAGATCAGATCACTATTAATAAAGTCATTGAAAGTGAAGTGTTGAAAAATATTCAAATTACAGGAGAGGAAATACAAGCATATTATGATAATGCAACAGAAAGCCTCGTTCAAGTGCAAGCAAGTCACATTTTGATTTGTTACACAGGAGCAACACGTTGTGAGCAAAATAGAACTGAAGAAGAAGCTTATACTCAGGCACAAAATATTATTGCCCAATTGAAGGAAGGAGTTATTTTTGGAGATCTTGCAAAAGAATATTCTGATGATCCTTCTGCACAGTCCAATAATGGTGAATTAGGATGGTTTAGTAAAGGTCAGATGGTTCCTGAATTTGAGAATGCGGTTTTTACTATGAATATTGGTGAAATTTCAGAAGATCCAATTCAAACAGAATATGGTTATCATATTATTATGGTGACTGACAAAAAAGATTCTTTTGAAGATTTTAAAGATGAAATTACAGCGCAGTTGACAGGAGAAAAGCAGAAAGCAGCTGCAGAAGAGTACCTTACAACATTAAAAGCAGCAGCTGATATACAATATAATTAATTTTTTTATTTGTTAATTTTCTTTATTTTTTATTATTTTTCTTTATGTAATAATTTAAGTACCATAGTAAATTTTGAGATCATCCAATCAATATCATGATTATACTCTTGTAGTGCAAGTACTTCTGCTTTAAGATTTGGAACATATCCTTTGAAAATAAGTTCTTTGATCCACTGTGCAGCTTCGTGTGGCGTCATTTTGCCAGTACTAATTAATTTCTTTTTTTCTTCAACAACCTCAGTAAGGAATTGCTCATGTTGCATCATTTTTTTGACTCGTTCAATTATAACGCGTAATACTCCTCTTTTGTATTCAATTGCATGTTCTAATTCTTCAAGAAGTTTAGAAATTTCTTCATGTCGTGGATGTGTTTCTGAGAGTGTTGAAAAATATAACTGTATTTTTTCAAATGCTAAATCCAACTCTTGTTCTTGTGCAATGATTTTTTTCAATTGAATATATTCATTTCTTTTAAGAATTCTATCTTCAAGTGCAAGTTTTTTCTTTATTTCTTCTAATATTTCCGTTGCTCGTTTAGGATCTTCTACTGTGGAAAGTTCTGATAATAAGTCTTCAAGTTCCTTTTCAATCTTAACTTCCATTTTTGATATCTTTTTTAAAGAATCAAGTGCTTTTAATTGTGATTTTAAAGACTCGACTAATTCTTCAATGTTAGGGGGAGTTAATGGATTTTCAGGAGGATTTTCATTATCTCCTTGGAGTCCTTCAAATACAAGAGGTGGAGCTAACATAAGCGTTGGAAGAAGATCTCTTAAAATCCATAAGTATCCAAATTCACCATAGCCAGAACCCCAACTGTTTCTTATTTTAAAAACAGAAATACTTTGAGATGGGTTTGTTGGATCAGGCATCATATTTGTAAATCCGACAATAACCATTGCATGTCCACCAAGTGATGTGCCTTGAGGATTAAGGTAAAGTGCAGGCGTTGATATAGCACCAAAATTCTGATGGACTTCCATACCTATAATAAGTGGATTCCCTTTTTGTAACTCTTCAACCCATAAATCAGGATTATCAGGAGCAATTACACGTACTTTTGTGATCTTTTTTTGTTCTCCATCTCCTGTAGCAGTAATTGTTGGTGGACTTCTAAATTTTGACGGGAGGTTATCTCCTCCTAATGGTGGCCAAGTCCATATTTTTTCATAACATGCACCTTCTGTTGTAACATGAGGTGGAATGTCAGTCATAAAAGTTCCTTCATTATTATTTTTATTTCTTCGAAAATAATACCATAAATAAAGTGAAGAAATTTCGTGAGCAAAATCTAAATGTTGTGCTCTGATATTTAATAAAAATTCAACAACAGATCCTGAAGCAAATGCTGCACAGGCACTACTTAGTCCTTGATTTTTTATAGGTAAAAAATATGGAGATAAATCTATGGTAATAGGTGTAACATATTGTGAAGAAGGTTCTGGTCTGGGAGGTCGTGGTATTTGCCGAGGTATTGGAAATGTTGGATTGTGTGGAGGTTTAGGATCATGATGTGGTGCAGGTGGTCCTGGCCAATTAGGATGTTGTGTTGGTGGAGGTTGTCTTGGTGTGAGTGAAGAATTAGGAGGAGTATTTGGGGGTGTACCTGGAGGTGTGTTAGGAGGAATGTGAGGAGAAATATTTGAGGGTGTACCTGTGGGCGTATTAGAAGAATTACTATTTGGTTGTGGAGGTGATTGTGGTGTGGTGCTTCCAGAGTTAATGGATTGTGGGTGCGGTGAAGAAGATGCAGATGTTGTTGGTGAAGAAGATCCAAATGAAAAGTTCCATGGTCCGCCAATGCTGCCGTTTCCAACTAATGCCATTAATAGATTGATTATTCCTATAATAAACGCAATAATTACTCCATACTCTAATGGATCTAATATTAAAGAGTAAATTGCAGTTTCAGGAGAACTATCTGCTCGGATTGCACCAATAAGTCCCATAACAAAAATACAAATCATAAAATAAATTATAGCTCGTATGATTTTTTTATATGCTTCATCTCCTTTAAGAACAATATAATTAATTAAAAAACCAATAATTCCAGGTAATAATGCAAAAATAATTATTAATATTGCAGAATACGTTTTAAAAATAAACAGTAACAGATTGTATGGAACAAAAATCGTTGAAATAAGGCTAATTAAAAACGTAATCACAGCAAGTGCCCGTTTCATTTGAGGATTTTCTTTAAAGGCGCGTAACCCTGCATTATACAGTGTTGCAAAGAGAATAATAAAAAGAGCAAGTTTTAACCAAATACTCATAGCTTGTGTTCCATTAAGGTTAAAAAAAATGTAACGCATATTACTTGTAACTGAGTTGAGTAATGTAGCGTGAACAAAAGACATATGTAAGAAGAATAGAATAATTGACGTAACACTAATTTTCTTAATTGTATTCATTGCTTAATTTATCAATGTTCAAATATAAATATTTAATGGGTAAATCAGAGAATAAAAATGAAATAAAAAACAAAAAAGATTATTCTTACAATTCATCAGCAGTAAGTATCTGCACAGAACCATTTGATTTGACTTTTGCTCCCATAGCAACAAGGAATTTTACTCCTGCTTGTTCAGCAACATCAATAAGTTCTTCTTCAATCATACCATCAAAGACAACTGCATGAACTCCGCCGCTCATACTTTTAATTGTTGCACTAAGTTCACTTGCAGGAACTTTTCCTAAAATATTCATTTTAAGATCAAGTACATATGCTCCTCGGGTTCCAATAAGATCTTCAAGCATTTTGCCAAAAGCTTTTTTATCATCCGTTGCAGTTGGTGCTCGTGGAGCTGCTGTAGTTACTGGTCTTCTTTGCATTAATGGTGCTGTACGTTGTGGTATTGGCTGCATAGGAGGCCTTATTGGTCGAATTTCTCTTTTAGCTACTGTTTGAGGTAATTGTCTTCTGTCCCCATTGTTGGAAACATCATGTTTTACTTGTTCTGGACTGATTTTTGAACGCAGAGCTTTCAAAATTTCTTTTTGTGTTAATTCCTCAACTTCTTTACCATCAGGTGCTTTTGTGACAAAATCAATGTCTGTGATAGTCGTTAATTCTTTAATAATTAAATCTCCACCTCTATCTCCATCAACAAATGCAGTGACTGTTTTTCGCTTGCAAAGATCTATCATTATTGTAGGAACAGATGTTCCGTTGATAGCAATAGAGTTTTTGATGCCATATTTTAATAAATTAAGAACATCTGCTCTTCCTTCAACAACAATAATTTCATCAGACTCTTCAATTGCAGGTCCACAAGGTAATTTTTCTGGTCCGTATTCTTGAATTTCCATAACTCTGACAGAGTATGCAACTTCATCAGCAAGTTCTTGTGAGTCTGGCATGCCAGTATCAACGAGCTTTTTAAGAAGTTCTTTTGCACGATCAATAACTTGTCGTCGTTTAGAAACTCTAACATCTTCAATTTTTTCAATTACGATTTTAGCATTACATGGTCCAATACGCTGGATAATTTCTAAAGATGCTGCAACAATAGCTGTTTCAGCTTTGTCTAAACTAGAAGGAACAATAATACTTCCTTGTGCTTTACCGCTTTTTGTTTCTGTGTTAACTTCAATCCTCCCTATTCTACCAGAACGTTGTAATTCTCGTAGTTCAAGTTCTGCTCCTAAAAGCCCTTCTGTTTGGCCGAATATTGCACCAATTACATCTGGTTTGTCAACAATACCTTCAATCATAATGGAGGCATGGACTATGTATTTTGCTGAGACTGGACTAATTTTTCCCATATATATCAACTCCGTGTTTGTCTATAGAAAAAGCAGGTATCTATCTATTTCTACTCGTCTTTATTTGGTAAACGTAATGTAATAAAGGCGTAAATGATGATTGTGAACTTTTTCTATGTGTGTGATAATGAAATTGTTGCCCGAAACACTAACGCTCAACCTCATAGCTTGCAGTTAGCGACAGCTTCTTTGAGTTACTCTCGTGTCGGGCTGGTTCACGCAAGAGTGTCTTATCGTCATAGCACAAACAACAAGTTTGGCTCGGGAAGGACCCATTTGCGTACATTCTAGTAAGTATTGTCAATTTATAAATCTTGTGTATTGGGGATATTTTGATAACTTCTAAGTAGTATTTTTTAGGTTTAAGACTACATCTTTATATAACTCCTCTAACTAACATTAATTATGGCACGTATTAATCATGAGCGTTGGAAAGTATATGGCAATGTCTTTGATCAGTTTACGATGAATGATCTTATTAAACTTTCAAAGCAAAGGCATTTTGACGAATTAGTCAGTCCACTATCAATAGGAAAAGAAGCAAATATATTCACCGCAAGAAAGATTGAAGATGGTAAAGAAACTTTTAGAATCGTGAAAATTTATCGTTTAGAATCATGTAATTTTAACAAAATGTATGACTACATTAAACACGATCCTCGATATTATGGATTAAAAAAACAAAGAAGACAAGTCATTTTTTCATGGGTGCAAAGAGAATATAGGAATCTTATGAAAGCGCGGGAAAATGGTATAAAAGTCCCAATGCCCATCACACTTATGCATCATATTATTGTTATGCAGTTGATTGGTGACGAAACAATTGGGGAAGCATCACAGCGATTAAAACAATGTTCTCCAGAAAATCCAAAAGAATTTTTTGACAAATTGCTAAAAAATTTAGCATTGTTGTATCAAAAAGCAAAGCTTGTTCATGCTGATCTTAGTGAATATAATATTCTGAATAATAAAGAAACACCTGTTATCATAGATATGTCTCAGTCAACACCAATTGATGCAGTTAATGCAGATGAATTGTTAGATAGAGATATAAAAAATATGGTTAATTATTTTAAAAAGCATGGTATAGATACCACAGCAGAAAAAATTAAAAAAACTATTCTACCAAAATAGCGGGCTTTCCAGGAGTAGCTTGTAATGCTTTTTGATGTCCTGCATTTGCTGCTTTAATAATTTCAATAGTGCATTGAAATTCTTTTTCTAAAAAGGATTTTGCATTATGTAGTACATGCAGTTCTTCTTCATCGCTTTTCAATGGAATTGTTATTTTTCCACTTGTCACAAGTTTTGGAATAAACTTAACTATATCATTTCCATATTGTTTGAATTCTTTATCTGATATCAATTGCTGCATAATTATTTTAGGATTTTTTGTATCTTTCATCATAATTTTCAATTTTTCAAATAAAATATATTTCCAAGGTAATGAAACGAATAATGTTATTGTTGTAGGTTTTTTCTGAATAAGTTTTAACACATGTGTGATGTCTGTAAGTACCGTTCGAATAACTTCTTCTTGAATATCTAATTCTGGTTTGATTTTAGTTTGATCAATATTTGGCCATTGTGCATCACTAATGAACTTTTTTTTCCCTATTTTTTCCCATATTTCTTCGCAAACATGTGGTGTAAATGGAGTCAAAAGAATTAATTGTGTTTCAATGATTAAATTAATGAGTTTTTTGTTTGGAACTCCATGACATCGTTTCAAATACCATTTCAATGCATTTTGAAGTTCAAAGAAGATAAGTTGTGTTGCAGTTCTAAAGTGTGTTTCCTCCATAGCACTAGTTGTTTTTTCAATTATTTCATAAAGTTGTGATTCCATCCACGCATCAATTGGGGTATGTGTGTCTCTTCCTTGATTGTAGGAGTTAATACAAAATTCATAGAGTGATTGAATCTTTTGTTTGAATGCAGTTGCAAACATGCTATCCCAATTAGGATCATCAAGTCCATCCCCACCAGAAAGAATAGTAAACCGTGCAGCATCCACACTAAACTTTTTAGACATATCTCGTAATGGAATCATATTTCCTAATGATTTACTCATCTTTTCGCCATCAACAGTAACCCACCCATTGATGCCAATACTTGTTGGCCATTTTTCTGAAGGAAATAAAGCAACATGATTGAATATAAAAAAAGTAAGATGATTTTGAATCAAATCTTTTCCAGAATTTCTAAAATCTAGTGGATACCAATAATTAAATTCTTCATGCATTCGTTTTAAATTTGTTTCTGAGATATTATACTTTTTTGCTAACTCTACAGAATTTCCTTTTGAAAGAAATACATAATCAAAAAATTCGTCATCAATTTTTTCTACAGAAATTTCTTTAATTAAATGTGCAATAGTATAATATGCCATATATATTGTGCTGTCGCTGAGGCTTTCGATAAGCCATTCAGAGTCCCATGGTAATGGAGTGCCAAGACCTTCTTTGCGTGTACATGCCCAATTGTGAAGCCAATCAATAACATATTCAAATTGTTGTCGTACTGTATCGGGATACAGTTTCATTTGATTCAAACATTTATGACTTTGTAATTTCCATTCTTCATCACCATAAGCAATAAACCATTGGTCTGAAACAATTTTTGGTACAGACGAAGTTAAACATCTGCAGACAACAGGTCCTGTAAGTTCATAAAATAATTCAAACCCTTGTGTTAACATTTCTTTCTTAATTATTTCTTTTGCTTCAGTTACTTTAATCCCTTCTAATTTTTTCCCATAAAATTTCCTGTATAATCCATTCATAGTGCTTTGATAAAAGCTTTTTTTGTAGAGTACTTTTCGTGCTTCTATTAATTTTTTTTCATCTTTTTGGGAAGTAATTTCAAACTCTTCACAAAGTTTCATAGCAGGCATATCTCCATAATCAGGAGTGTTTAAAACAGGAATTGCGCGGATATCTTCTATTTCATTATAGTTTAATCCATATTCTTCACAGCGTTTGTAATCTTCTTGTAAATCGCGTAATGCTATCCAATCATCAGGGCTATCCGAAGGAACACTGTGTACAACACCCATCCCTTTGTCAGCAGCACAAAATGTTGCAGGAAGAATAAGTATTTGTTTTCCATTAAATTCTTCAACTTTTTTTCCAATTAATTCTTTTCCAGGTATTGTATTTAATATAGTTACAATTCTGTGTTGTTCTGCAAGTTTCTCAGCAGCTTCTTTACTGATGATCCAAGTTTCATTATTGACTTTTGCACGAACATACATGATAGTTGGATTTACCCATAGATTTGTTGTGCCAAGAATAGTTTCAATTCGTAATGTTGCACTAACAAGATAATCTGTGTTGAGTTTATGTTTGACAAGAACAAATTCTTGTGTTGTTTCACCTTCACCTTTGCTTCTGGAATGATCACTCACAGCATTTTTACATTTTGGACACCAGACAACAGGAAATTCTCCTTTGAGAACGTATTTCTTTTCTTTAAGTTTTCTGAATTGCCATTCAATAAATGTATTATAATATGGATTAAGAGATGTTGTGTAAAAATTTCTTCGCCAATCAATAGCAAGACCCATTTGTTTAAAATCTTTTTTGAATTCAGGAGCAAAATATGTTATCCAGTGTGCAGGATCTTCAAATGCAGGAAGCTCATTTTCTCCAATTCCCATATCTGCCATGATTTTAACTTGTTTTGGCTCTCGTTCTTTTACTCGTTTTGCAGCAGCAATAATAGGACTTCCTGTTGCGTGCCATCCTTGTGGAAAAAGAACATTATATCCTTGTAATTTTTTATAACGTGCAAGAGCCTCAACACGCATAATAGTATAAAGATGACCTATATGTGGAAATGCATTAATGTATGGATAAGGAAATGTACAAAAAAATTTCTTTTTACCTTTCTGAACATCTGCATCAAATATTTTAGCTTCTTCCCATTTGTTTTGCCATTTCTGTTCTACTACAATAGTATCAAATGTCATAACTATCAGCAAGAAGAACAGATTTATAAAATTATGGAAAAAGAGTAAGGTGTGTTTAAAAAAGCAATGCAAAAATTAATTTTGAAACAGGTTTTATTTTTCTTCAATATCGTGGGGTTTACTTTCTCGTAGTCCAGCGGTGGTGATTCGCACAAAAGATGCATTAACCTGCATTTCAGGGATAGTTGATGCACCGCAGTAACTAATTCCTGATCGTAAACCATTGACAAGAGAATTGATAACTTCAACAACACTGCCTTTGTAAGGAACATAACCAGAAACTCCTTCAGGAGTATATTCTAATTTTTCTTTAAGAATTTTACCAGTTTCTCTTTCTCGTCGAGCATGGTTAGCATCATAGCTTGCACTTCCTCTGTATTCTTTGTATCGTTTATTATTTCTAAAGACAATAAATCCTGGGCTTTCATCAGTTCCTGCAAACATGCTTCCACACATAATAGTTGTAGCGCCAGCTGCAAGTGCTTTTGCAACATCTCCACTTTGTTTAATGCCGCCATCTGCAATTACAGGAATCCCATAATGTTGTGCAATAGCAACTGCATTAAGTACAGCAGTAAATTGTGGTATCCCAGCTCCTGCAATTAGTCGTGTGATACAGCCACTGCCTGGTCCAACACCAACTTTTATTGCATCTGCTCCTGCTTTGATAAGTGCTTCTGTTCCTTCAGCTGTTGCAACATTACCTGCAATAATTTGTACAAGAGGATATTGTTTTTTAATTCCTATAATTGTGTTTAATGCAAGATCACTGTGTCCATGTGCAATATCAACAACAATGATGTCAGTGCCTTCCCGTAGTAATGCATCAACTCGATCTAAATACCCTGGTTTAACTCCAACAGCAGCTCCCACTAAAAGTCTTCCTTTTGCATCCCTGCTTGCATTTTTATATTTGTAAGTGTCAAGAATATCTTTTGCAGTTATCAAGCCTCTGATATATCCTTGTTCATCAACAAGGGGAAGTTTTTCCACTTTATGTTTATGCATAATTGCTTTTGCTTCTGTTCTTCGTGTACCAACAGGGGCAGTAATTGCTTTTTCTTTTGGAGTCATGACGTCTTTAATCTTTTTTGTAAAGTCAGATTCAAACAAAACATCTCGTTGTGTTAATATTCCGGTAAATTTTTTTTCATAATTTGTAACTAACAATCCTTTAATTTCATGTTCTTCCATAAATTCAAGTGCATCTTCTATTGTTTTGTTTTCATCTATTGTTAATGGTTCATCAATCACATAGCTTGTTGAGCGTTTAACTTTTCTGATTTGCATGCATTGTTCTTCGATGGTCATAAATTGATGAATAATCCCAATCCCTCCTTGCTGTGCCATGGCAATAGCCATAGTACTTTCTGTTACAGTATCCATGTTAGCAGAGATGAGTGGAATATTGAGTTTAATTGTTTTAGTTAGTTGTGTAGAAACATTTGTTTCTTTCCTACTGCTAATGTGAGAATGTTTTGGCACAAGAAGAACATCGTCGTAGCTTAGTCCCAATGGAATATCCATTGTCATCACCTCAATGTTAAAATAATTCAAAAGTTCAGGAAAGAAGTTGCTCTTTCCAACTATAACTGAAATTTAGAATTTATATTGTTTGTGATTAATGATATGTGCTTTGTTTAATTTAAACATATATGAAAAAAATAAAGAAATTATTAATATTAACTTTTCTTGAAATTTCCAGCCATAGACAATAATTCAATATGCCCCATCATTGTTTGTCTGCAGCAATATCTTTTTAATCCTAATGAATCAAGAACCTTTTTACGATCTTCACCTTTTGCAGTTCGTTTTTGATACTCTTCCCAGAGGTGTGCAACGGGTTTTCCGCAACTGTAACATCTGATTTGAATTATCATAGTAACCTCATCTGTAAGATTTTTGCACTTTAGCTCGTGCCTGACCGTGGCTATTTGGTTTTGCATTTTCCTTACGTCTGATATCAGCTACAAGAAGCTGTCTGTCATATTCAAGGAAAGTATTTTTAAGTGCAGAACTGTTAGTATATGCAACTAATCCTCGTGCAATAGCAAGTCGAGAAGCATCTGCTTGGCTTGTTGCGCCACCGCCAGAAACTCTAATATCAATGTCAATACCTTCTGCAAGTTTATCAGCAAGTAATAATGGTTCTTGAATGCGTAATTTAATCATTTCAGGACTAAATGTGTTTAATTGTTTATTATTAATTAAAACAATTCCTTTTCCTGCACGGAGTGTTGCTCGTGCAATTGCACGTTTCCTTTTTCCAGATGTTTGTGTTATTTTGGACATTATTCACCAGTCCTCTTTGCCCCTAATAATCGTGAAATTTCTCCAATAGAGATATACTTTAAGTTTGGCACGTCTGAAATTTGTGCATTGGTTAAAATGGTCATTTTTTGATCTTTAAATTCTTCAGGAATACCCATATAACACATTATACGTTGAAATGCGCTTTTTCCTTTTTCTTGTTTGTATGGTAACATTCCTCTAATAATTCGTCGTACTAAGCGGTCTGGTTGTCTATGATAAAAAGGACCTGTTGCCCATGTACCTTGTTTTCGTTTTCGAATATAGTCATTAACAACGTATTTTTTTCCGCCAGTGATATATGCTTTTTCACAGTTGACAATAACAATTTCTTCGCCGAGTAATGCTTGCTTTGCAGCAACTGTTGCTATTCTGCCAACAATGGAATTAGTTGCGTCTATTATCATTTTTTTCTACCCTAGTATGCGTACATCTTTGCCTTTTGGATTTTTTTCTATAAGTTCCAAAAGCGTGAGCGCTTTTCCTTTTGATTGTTCAATTTTTGCACGTGCATCTGCAGAATATTGATATGCTGCTACTTGGACAGCTTTATCTAAATCTCCTGATGCTAACACTTTACCTGGGATAACAATTATTTCATTCTCTTGTGCATATCTATTAATTTTGGAAATATTTACAACAGGTCGTTTTCTTGTACTTGCTGCAAGAGTTATTGCGATACTTTTCCAAATTCTAACACCTTCTTTTGCAGATGTGTGTCGCAGCTTCTCAATCAGATGCTGTAATTCCGGGTTTGCTTTTTTTTCGTTCATTTGTATTCACTGATTAATATGAGGAGGACGTGATTCGAACACGCGCACCCACTAAGGGACTAGCCCCTCAAGCTAGCGCATTTGACCAGGCTCTGCCACCTCCTCATGAGAGGTTTTTGAGGCTCTGATCCAGGTCTTCAAGTTGCTCATCAAAGAGTTCAACTGCCTTTTGGACAATAGATTTACAATCTAATTGTCCCCATGCCTCAATATGAAATATGATATTTTTTTCATTATATTCTACTTTAATGATATCATCACAAACACCATCAACAGCGTCAACAAGATCATTGTCAAGGATAGTTGCCTTGTCAATTTTTCCACTCTTGTCAAATATCTGTGGAGGGTATGAATGTTTCATTTTTTCAAGTTGTTCACTTTTTTGATTAATAGTAATTGTAGGTTCATACCATACCATGCAAGGCATGGGCTCCATTTCATATGTTCTTTTCCATGTCCTAATATTGCAGTTGCAATAATTTCTAATTCTTGTCCTTTAAGTAATACACATAATGGCATATCAGGGTGTGCAGGAACAATTTTTGGATCCTTTGATTTTAATGCAGAAGCATAAACTGTGCATGGTCCTTTTGCTTTGAGCGTTAATGTTGTTTCACATGCAGCAGAACCATCGTCTTCTGCTCCTTTTTTCATTCTGTATGATTTTAAATCAGTTGTTAATGGTAATAATCCCAATCTATGTGCTAATGTTTCATCATACATTGCTGAACTATTTTTAATAATTTCGACATCTTCAATTGCCATAGTTAATACTTCTGCAATCATTATACGTCGTAAGGCATTTGCATATGCAGGAGTAGTACCTCGTATCATAAACGACATCTGCATTTTGTCTTTTGACTTTTCTAAGATGCGAATTTCCATTTTATACTCTTCTTCCTCTTTTGCCGCCTTTCTTTCGACAGGTATCGTGAGGGATTGGAGTCACATCTTGGATAATACCAATGCGTAATCCCATGCGTGATAATGCTCGAACAGCAGCTTGAGCTCCTGGTCCAGGATTGTGTGGTCCATTGTGACCCCCTGGTGCTTTGATTTTAACATGAATTGCAGTAATACCTTTTTCAAAAGCAATTTCTGCTGCTTTTTTTGCTGCACTCATTGCTGCAGTTGGTGAACTTTCCATTCTATGAGCTTTTACAACTTGACCGCCACTTGTTCGTGCAATTGATTCAGAGCCGGTAATATCTGTAATATGAATAATTGTATTATTGTATGAGGAATAAATGTGACAGATTCCCCATCGCAAAGGACCTTTTCTTCGTTCATATTGTTGCTGTTGTTCTTCTTCCATAAAAATCACGCTTTTGTATGCATTGTAACTCGTTCTGCATGTTCTACATTAGAAAATGCTGAGCTTGGTGCATAGGAAATTACCCCTTCTTCTTCAAGGGTTACAAGGTAACTTGGAGAACTAATTTTTTTCTCTCCAACTGCAATGTGTTTATGTGTAATCATTTGTCGTGCTTGTTTAACTGTTTTTGCAAGACCTTTTTTAACAACAAGTGTTTGTAATCGTCTTTTCATAACATCATGTAAAGTTAATCCAAGGATTTGATCAACAATTGCATCTGCATTAATAAGACCATATCGTTGAAGTTTTTTTAATAAATTTTGTTTTTCTTGAATAGATTGTTCATTTGTCGCAGTAATAAGTCCTTTTGCTTGTGAATGGATATTTCGAAGGAATGCATCCATTTTCCAAATTTCTTTTTTATTCTTGACTCCATATTCTGTGACAAGGATTTTTTCAGATTCAATTCGTGCTCGCTGCCAAGGATGGCTTGGTGGAGTATATTTTTTTCTGATTTTTTTAGGATCTCCCATGGTTACTCACTTTTTCTTTTTATCATCTGATGATGCTGCGGCTGCTTTTGCTACTGCAGATTTTACAACACCAACAGTTTTTCCTTTATTTCTTCTGAAATTAGATCGTGTACGTTGTCCTCGAACAGGTAAGCCAGCTGCATGTCTCATACCTTTGTATGCTTTGATTTTTTTCAAGCGTCTGACATCGTTGTCTTGAACAAATTTGATTGTTGGTCCGAGAATGTGCATATCTTGACCTGATTCATAATCTTTTTGTCTGTTAAGCATCCATGTTGGAACTTCGTGTTTTGCAGGTTCTGTAATGATTGATTCAATAAGAGCAATCTCTTTATCTGTTAATTCTCCTGCTTTTTTTACTGGATTAACTTTTGCAAGATGGCATGTCATATTTGCATAGTTAAATCCTACTCCTCTAATATTGAGAAGGCCACTTGCAATTGGTTTAGTGCCAATTAAATCAGTATTTGCGATACGGACTAAATATTTAATTTTTTGTTCCTGTTCCATTTTTATGTACCTGAAAGACTCGAGAACTTATTTAGGAAACCCTAAACACGCTCTTTCGAACTTGGGCTGTCTATCAGAATAAAGGGGTTGTTTATAAAGGTTTTTGTTAAAGGCCTTTTTTGTTATTATTTTTTGCAAGACTCACAATTGCGCGTATTCTTTTTTTTCTTGTTTTCAGGAGTTTTGCTCTAAAAAGCCATCGTAATAATGTTCGTTTATATGATGGAGAAAATAAATCAAAATTTTTGCGTAATCTTTTGAGAATAAGAATTTCAATAAGATCCTTAGGAATTGGAGGGTTAATAGGGATTCCAAAATCATGTGTTGGTTTTGAAAGGCCATGTTTGTATGCAGATAATCCCGCAGGAAACATTTTTCCTTGTTTTTTCAATTCTTGTGCATAACGTAAAGTATTGTTGCTCCAAGTACTTTTATTACTTCTTTTTACAAAATTAATAGTATATCTTTCATCATCTAATTTATTTACTGTTGTATCAATCCATCCAAAACAAATTGCTTCTTCCATTGCTTCTTTATGAGTTGGACTAGGTTTACCTGTGTATTTTTTATAGCGTATCAGTCTAATTTTCTTTTCTTTTTCGTGATTCTTTTCAAGAAAAGTTCGCCATTCTTCTCGCGTTTTTGCATAAGTTGTTTTAAAAAGATTTAACATAAAAATAAATATGAAGAATACATTATAAAGATAACTAAAATATTAGAAGTTAAACGTAATATTTGATTCAAAAATTCAAACCTTTGGCTTTTCGTAAACTCTACGGTCAATATACGATATTCTTGTTTCTAAATTAATTTTGTATTTAACTGCAATAGTAGGATTTTTTCCATCAGCAAAATATCTGTTTTTATCAGGATCAATCCAATATATGTATGGATCAATTCCCCAAAAATAACCATATCCGTTCATAATTGCTCCCTCAACTTTACCAATTGTATTTAACCAATCTTTTTGATTTCTTGCTTCTCTTACAACTCTTTCATAAACATCATGGGGTTGTTTCCTCAAATAAGATGCAAAGGTAATAAATGGGTTTGGGGGAACTTCAATAGTACTTCCAATAAGACAATATTCTGCAAATGCTTTATCCAACTCTGGAACAGTTAACATAATTTTTTTTATTTCTTTAACTTTCTCATCCCATACTTGTTGTAAAAGAGTAATATCAGTACTCATACGAGTTTCATGACCTTGGATCTTAATCCCATGTAAATGCCCTATCATAACACTATGCGGAACTTCTCCGTTAATCCATCGTTCAAAATCTGCTTTTAATACATTTCTTGCAGAACAAGGAATTGCAAGGCTTACCTGCCAGTCATATATATGTTCATATCCTTCTTCAGTCATTTCTATTTCTCCTTAGTAAGATAATATTATCAGGTATTAAAGCCCTATCTTCCCCTTAGGGGAATACTTTAGAAATATTTATATATTTGTAAAAAATTTAATCTGTATGGATATAAAAACATTAATTAGTATTGGATTAACAAAGGGAGAAGCAAATGTCTATTTGACGTTACTGAAAATAGGAAGCACAACATCCGGCAGAATAATTAACGAATCAAGAGTTTCTAGAAGCAAGGTGTATGATGTTTTAGGAAGATTGAAGCAAAAAGGATTAGCAACAGAGGTAATAAAAGAAAATGTAAAGTATTTTGAATCAACTGATCCTAAAAAAATTATAGAGTATCTTCAAATAAAAAAACAAGACATTCAAGAAAAAATTGAACAATCCAACCAGATTGTCGAAGATTTAAATAAATTAAAAAGTCTGCATGTAGAAAAGCAAGAAGCAAGAGTATACACAGAAATTGAAGGATTAAAAACAATATATAGTGAAATTCTGGAAGATTTGGAGGCAGGAGAAGAATACCTTGCATTTGGAATAGGAAAAACAGAAATTCAGACAAAAGAAGTCAGTTCATTTTTCAAGAATTTTCACCTAAAAAGAGCTGATAAAAAAGTTAATGCAAGAATAATAATGCAGCCAGAAACAAAAAAAGAGATGGCTAACTTTTCTCAGTTAAAATATTATCATTACAAATTTACAGAAGTGAAGATTCCAACAAATATTGCAATCTGGAAAGATAATGTTCTTCATTCAGTGTGGGAAGACAAACCTCTTGCATTCGTAATCAAGAGCAAACAAATAGCAGATAAATATAGAGAATATTTTAATGATGTTTGGAAGTCTGCTAAAAAATAAAAATAGACGACAGGGGGGAATCGAACCCCCACCATAGGATGTCTGCATATATTCCACAGTCCCATATTCTACCATTAAACTACTGTCGTCATAACTGTAAGATTACTCTATAAGTTAAATCACCTCTTTTATAAATATTGTGACCTTCAATAGTTATATTTAAATATATTAATTTCTCAAAAAGACCTTATCTATTCAAAATAGGTGATAATTATGAAAAAAGCAATTATGATGGGATGTTTTTTTGTTATATTGTTTTTGACAGCATGTCAAAGCACGATTCTTAGCAATGATATGACTGGAAATGTAGTGGGAATTATTGACTATGGTTCTGTAAAAGAAGAACGTATGGGTACAGAAATGGTAACTGTTAAAGAATTTAATATAGTAGCAGATAGATCAGCGTATAGACCAGATCTCATTGAAGTCAATCGAGGAGATTTTGTTAGATTAATTATGTATTCTAGTGATGCAGACACAGGCTTTGTACTCCCAGCATATGGTATTAATGAATATTTAAAAGAGAGCAATTATAAAACAATTGAGTTTGTTGCTGATCAAGCAGGAACATTTACGTTCTATTCTAATGTTTATTCTGGGCCAGATACAAAGAATATGAATGGGAATTTAATTGTTTCAGAAGTAGAATAATTTATTTTTTATTCTTTCTTTTTTACATTCTTCTTTTTAAAAATAATTTTTATTAATAATTTATTTTTTATACAATTTCCAAAGCATAAAACTTCCAATAATAACCATAATCCCTGTTAACACTTGTCCCATTGTAAAGAAATTAAATAAGACAAACCCAAGCTGAGGGTCAGGTTCTCTAACAAATTCAATAAAAAATCTAAAGAAACCATAAAGTGTTACAAATGTCCAGAAAAGTGTCCCTTTTTTTAATTCTTTATTTTTCATAATCCACATAATGTAAAAGATGACAAAGCATTTTGCAGATTCATATAATTGTGAGGGATGTCTGCCAATGCCATCACCAAAATCAACTGCCCAAGGGAGTGTTGTAATTCTGCCGTACAATTCACCATTAATGAAGTTTGCAATGCGTCCAATGCCCAAGCCTAATATGATTGGAATTACTGCTAAATCCGCAAGTGCAAAAAAATCTTTTTTATACTGTTTGCAGAATATGTATCCAGATGTAATAACTCCTATTAGCCCTCCATGAAAACTCATGCCTCCTTGCCATATTTTAAAAAATTGTAACGGATCAACAAATAGTGAGTTAATGTTATAAAAAACAAAATAAAAAACACGTGATCCTAATAATAATCCTACTGCAATATATACAATGAATGAGTCATATTCTTCTTCAGTCATTGCAATATTTTTTTTCTTCAACAAATACCGCAGAATGTAATAACCAATAATAAAACCGAGAACATATGCAAGTCCGTAATATCGAATTTCAACTGGCCCAATTTGAAGAAAAACAGGATTAATATTGTGAATATACATTTTATTTTCCATTCAATGCAGCATCTAGTGCCGATTTGAAATTCTCATATTTCCAACTTTCCAATTTTTGACCATTAATAAAAAAAGTTGGAGTTCCTTTTATTTTTCCAACCCCTTCATTATAATCTGCAGTAACATATTTTTTCTTTGCGTCACTATCAAGACAGTTATTAAATAAATTTTCATCTAATCCTAATGAAACTGCATAATTTTTTAGATCGCCATTCGTTAATTCATTTTGATGTGTAAAAAGGATATCAACATATTCCCAGAATTTTCCTTGGTCATTGGCACATTCACTTGCTTCAGCTGCTTTGAATGCATATGTATGGATGCTTGTTAGGGGGAAATGTTTATACTCTAATCGGACTTTGTCACTATATTCTTCCATGATTTGTTCAACAACCGTATATGCGGAACCACATGCAGGGCATTGAAAATCAGAAAATTCTGTTATTGTAACTGTTGCGTTTGGATTTCCTGCCATAAGTTTTGGTGTATAAATATCAGGATATGTTGCTCGTACAAAAAACCAGTATCCTAAAAAAGCAACAATCACTAAAATTCCAATAAGCCACCATTTGTATTTTAACATAAATTCTTTATTCATATAAAAATATAATCAAATATTGTTTATATAGTTTATCACACCCTCCATTCTCCATATCCTTTTTTGTCAATTTCATTAGCGAGTTCTCGTTTTCCTGATATAACTATTTTACCATTTACAAGAATATGTACATAATCAATTTTTTTTAGATATTGAAGAATACGATTATAATGTGTAATAATTAAAAATCCTCTTTGAGGACTAATCATTACATTGATTCCATCAGTAATTACCTTTAATGCATCAATATCTGTGCCCGAATCAATTTCGTCTAAGATACAGTATGTAGGTTCAAGAATTGCCATTTGTAATATTTCGCATTTCTTTTTTTCACCGCCAGAAAAGCCTTCATTTAAATATCTTCGGGAAAAATCAGATGGGATTTGCAATTGTTCCATTTTTTCTTTCAATAAGCGTTGAAATGTAGGAACATCTATATTTTGTCCTTGTGCGTTTTTTGCAGTGCGCAAAAAATGTGAGACAGTTACACCTGGAATCTCTTCAGGATGTTGAAATCCTAAAAATAATCCGCTTCGTGCTCGTTCATGTGGTTTTAAAGATGTAATATTTTTTCCATCAAGGATAATTTCTCCTTTGTCTACATGGTATACAGGATTACCCATTAGTGTGTTTGAAAGGGTACTTTTTCCAGAACCATTAGGTCCCATAATCACATGAATTTCTCCTTTTTCTATTTTTAAAGAAAGACCGTTCAATATTTTTTTTGTATTAATAGAGGTATGTAAATCTTTTATAATTAATGTCATTTTTTCACCCTATATCTGATAATAATACGCCACTTTTTTTCATTCCTTTATGTTGCAAAATTCCTCGTTGCAATACTCGTAAACCAAGCATTACACATTTGATTCGCAGAGGTGCAACATCAACACCTAATAACTCTAGCATATCTTGCTTTGTGAGTTTGAGGACATCATCAATGTTTTTTTCTTTCACAAAGTCTGTTATTAATGATGCAGATGCTTGTGAGATTGCACAACCATGCCCATCAAATCGTATATCTTCAATGAGTTCTTTTTTTAATTTAATACTTATTTCTATTTCATCCCCACATGCAGGATTTTTTTCTTTATTTTTAATATCTGCTTTTTTTAATTTCCCTTTATTATGTGGATTTTTGTAATGATCCATAATATGTTCCATGTATTCATTCATGCAAACACCTTTCTTACGTTATTTAATGCAGCAATAAAGAGATCGACTTCTTCATGGGTGTTATAAATATAAAAACTAACACGGACTGCAGCAGGAACTTTAAGTGTATGAAATAATGGTTGCGCACAGTGATGTCCGGCTCTGCATGCTATTCCTTCTGCATCAAGCAATGCCGTAACATCATGTGCATGAATGTTTTTAATGTTAAACGAAATAACTGCAGTTCTTTTTTCTGGTCCATAGATTATAACATCTTTCTGTTTTTTTAATTGTTGAAATGCATAAGATGTGATATCTTGATCATGACCAAATACATTATTCATCCCAATGGTTTGAAGATATGTTACTGCTGCACTAAAGCCAACAGCGCCTCCAATGTCTGGAGTTCCTGCTTCAAATTTCCATGGTAATTCATTCCATGTGGTTTCTTTGCTGATACTACTGACCATACCTCCTCCAAATAAAAAAGGAGGCATTTGTTCAAGTAATAATTGTTTTCCATATAATATTCCTATCCCCAGTGGTCCGAGCATTTTATGGCTTGAAAAACAGAGGAAGTCACAATCAAGATCTTGAACATCCATAGGCATGTGTGGTACACTTTGTGCGCCATCAATACATAATAAAGATTTGTTTGCATGGACTATTGTTGCTATTGTTTTAACGTCATTGATTCCACCAAGGACATTAGAAACATGGGCAATACTTACTAAACGCGTTTTTTTTGTTAATAATTTTTGAAGTTTTTAATATCAACGAGACCATCTGGAGTTAAAGAACAGATTTTCAAATGTAATCCATGTCGTTTTGCAGATTGTTGCCAAGGAATATAATTACTATGGTGTTCTTGTTCTGTAATTATAATTTCGTCGCCTTTTTTCCATAGTTGGGGGAGAGTATACGCAAGAAGATTTACTGCTTCTGTTGTATTTTTTGTAAATATGACTTGTCTCCATGAAGGTGCATTGATAAATTCAGCTGCTTTTTGATGTGCTTTTTCATAAAGAATTGTTGCTTCTTCTCCAAGAGTATGAATGCCTCGATGAATATTAGCATTATTTTTTGCATAAAATGTAGACATGGCATCAATAACACATTGTGGTTTTTGCGTTGTTGCAGCATTATCAAAATAAACGAGGTGTTTTCCTTTAATATCTCGTTTCAAGATTGGAAATTCCATTCGTATAATTTCACTGTTAAACATAGGGATCACCTAACTTTGTGGAAAGTGTTTTTATTATAATTATTTTAATTTCATCATTGAATCGTTGAAGTAATTCTGTAAAATGCCCATAAATAATTTGTCGTTTTGCCTCTTTTTCATTAATGCCTCGCGTCATAATATAAAATAATTGTTCTTGTTTAAGATGACCAACAGTTGCGTTATGTGTTGCTTGTACATCACAATTCTGTATGTCCATTTCTGGCAATGCTGAAGCTGTTGCAAAATCATCCAACAGTATTGTTTTTAATTTTTGATGAGCCACAGCACCATATGCTTTTTTTTCAATTATTGTTTTTGCAAAAGTATATGCGTTTGCATGAGTAACTGTGCCAAAAATAGTAATGTCAGATGTTGTTCTTTTTGCTTTATGAATTGTTTCGTGAGTTATTTTATATTTTTCAGTGTTATTCCCAACAAAAAAAACAGTGCTTGTAGTGTGAGCATTGATTCCAAGAAGTTCAGTAAAGGTGTGTGTTTCAACATTGTGTGTGTATATTTCAATCCAATGTATTTTTCCATTTTTTTCAACACGTGCTTTTTTATTTCCAGATTTTTGCATACAAACATAAAAAACCTCTGCATTGTTTTTAACATGAATTTTAATATCATTTTTCAACATATCTACAAGAATGCATGTACTATGAGGTTGACAAACAATGAACTGTGATGACTCAATAATAAGTGGTTTCTCAATAATTCCCGTAATAATGGTTTTCTTCATTTTTGAATTTCCATTTCAATAAGTCTATTAAGTTCAATAGCATATTCTAATGGTAGTTGTTTGACGAAAGGTTCAACAAATCCTGTGACTATAACTCGTATTGCTTCTTCTTCGCTTAGTCCTTTACTCATCAGATAAAACAATTTTTCTTTGCTAATTTTTCCTGTTGTTGCTTCATGGCCAATATCAGCAGTTTCTTCATAAACTTCAAGTTTTGGAATAGTATGAGAGACAGATTCTTTATCAAGCAATAATCCTTCACAAATAATGTGAACTTTTGCATGTTTTGCTCCTTTGTGAATTTTTATATTTCCTCTGTATGTTGTAATTCCTTTATTTTTACTAATACTTTTTGATTTAATAGTACATGATGTTTGTTCTCCAATAAGAATTGCTTTTGCACCAGTATCTTGATTTTGACCAGTTCCTGCGAATGCAATGCCAGTATATACTGCAGTGCTTTTTTTTCCTTTAAGGATGCTGCAAGGGTATAACATAGTACAGCAACTTCCCATGTTCCCTCCAAGCCATTCAATGGCTCCTTCTTCTTCAACAATTGCTCGTTTTGTATTCAGATTGTATGTATTTTTGCTCCAGTTTTCAACGCTGCTGTATCTGCAGTGTGCATTTTTTTTAATAAAAATTTCAACACAGCCTGCATGGAGGGAATTTACTCTACGTTGTGGAGCACTGCATCCTTCAATATAATGCATTTCTGCATCTTCATCAAGAATAATAAGTGTGTGTTCAAATTGTCCCATTCCGCTTGCATTCATTCTAAAATATGCTTGGAGAGGAATTTTTACTTTCACTCCTTTGGGAATATAAATAAATGTACCTCCACTAAAGACTGCATAGTGCAATGCTGCAAAGATGTGATCAGTGTAAGGAACACATTTCATAAAATATTGTTTAACTATGTCAGGATATTGTTGTATTGCTGTGTCAATATTTTCAAAAATAACTCCTTTTTTTGCCCATTCTTCTTTGAGGTTATGATACACAGATTCAGATTCATATTGTGTACCAACGCCTGCAAGAGCTTTACGCTCAGCTTCAGGAATCCCTAATTTTTCAAATGTGTCTTTGATTTCTTTTGGGACATCTTCCCATCGCTTTGCCTCTTGGCTAACTTTTGCAAAATATGTAATCTTGTTGAGATGTAATTTTGAAAGATGTGGTCCCCATGTTGGCAATGTCATTTTTTTGAAATGCTGTAATGCTTTGAGTCGAAGGTCAAGCATCCATGAAGGTTCCTTTTTTTGTTGAGAAATATACTGAACAACAACTTCGTTGATGCCAGATTTTATTTTGCGCATTTTTTGCACCTATTACAATTTTTTTCCTTATGACTCACAATTGCATCAAATACTGTTGCATATTCTTTTGAACATAATGGAGAATTTTTGTTGAGGGCATATATGCGTTCTTTTCCTTGTTTGGTCATAATGACAAAGTTGCAATCTTTTAACATTTGTAGAGAGTGTGAGACTCGTGTTCTTTCGACTTGTAGTTTTTCAACTAATTCATTAACGTTCAAAGGTTTTTTCTTTAATTGTTTGAGTATATCCACACGCAATTCGTTTGCCAATGTTTCAAAGCATAAATATTCCATATGTGAAAAGTACATCACATGTATTTATATAATTTATGAAAGAAATTATTGCTATTTGAGTTGAAGTCTTAGATAAATATAAATAAGGGTATGCATACCATTGTTTTATGAAAAAATTAATTAGTATTATATTGATTATCTGTTTTCTAGCATCCTGTACGTTAAATCAAACTGTAGAGCCAATAATACTTAATGAATCAGAAGCAACTGTAGAAGGAGTTGCTGCTGTTGTTGTTGCAAATAATCAGTTTGCATTTGAATTATTTTCTCAAATTGATAATGAAGACAATATCTTTTTTTCACCATATAGTATTTCTACTGCGCTTGCAATGACTTATGAAGGTGCAAGAGGTAGTACTGCAGAAGAAATGCAGGCAGTGTTTCATTTTCCTGATGAATTGAGACAAAATAATGCGTTGATATACAACAATCTGAATGCAGTACAAGATGAATACAAACTAAATACTGCCAATGCGTTGTGGACTTCACAAGATTATGTATTTTTGCCAGAATATTTAACAACAGTAGAAACATATTATGGTGGTAAAGCACAATCTGTTGATTTCAATGATGCAGAAAAGGCAAGTGAAATAATTAATACATGGGTTGAACAGCAAACAAACAATAAAATTAAAGATTTAATCTCCTCAGATAACATAAACTCTGAAACAAAACTTATTTTGACAAATGCGATATATTTCAAAGGCAAGTGGGAGTATCCTTTTAAAGAAAGTAATACTAAGGATAAAGAGTTTACAACATTTACAGGCGAAAGTGTGCAAGTGCCTATGATGTATGCTGAAAAGTATTACAAGTATGCAGAAACAGACGATGTACAAGTTCTTGAAATCCCATATGAAGGCGATACAATATCAATGATTATTATTCTTCCAAAAGAAAATTTTGATTCCTTAAATCTTAGCACAGAAACAATAGACGAATATACGCGTATGCTAAATCATGAGGAAGTAATCGTGTATCTTCCAAGATTTACATTTAAAACAAAGTATTCTCTTAATAGCCATCTTATAGAATTGGGAATGCCAGCTGCATTTTCATCTACTAAAGCTGATTTTTCAGGTATGACAAGTTCTAATGATCTTTACATAGGCTTTGTAATTCATCAGGCATTTATTGAAGTAAATGAAGAAGGAACAGAAGCAGCTGCAGCAACAGCAGTAGGTGTGGAAACAACTTCTTTGGGTCCAGAAGAAACAGAACCGTATATGTTTAATGCAAACCATCCTTTTGTGTTTATAATTAAAGATAACGAAACAGGAACAATTTTGTTTATAGGAAAAGTAAACAATCCGTTAGAATAGCTTTTTCTTAATATTCCCAATAACTATAAAAACACCTCTTGTTTCTTTTCATACATGTCCCTGCATTTTTACAATACACTTACAAGAAAAAAAGAAGAGTTTAAACCATTAAAGCAAGGTATTGTCCATGTGTACAATTGTGGTCCTACAGTATATAATTTTGCACATATAGGAAATTTTCGTTCATATGTCTGTGCAGACATTCTTAAAAGATATCTGCTTTACAAAGGATACAAAGTAGTGCAGGTTATTAATATAACAGACATTGATGACAAAATTATTCGAGATTGTCAAAAAGAAAAAATACCTTTAAGGGAATTTACAGAAGGTTATACTCAAGCATTTTTTGAAGATGCGCAGGCATTACATATTCTTAAAGCAGAGCATTACCCAAAAGCAACGGAGCATATAAAAGAAATGGTTGCATTAATTCAAACATTATTAGAAAAAGAAATTGCATATAAAACAGAAGACGGGATTTATTTTAATATTACAAAATTTGTAGGGTATGGAAAACTTGCAAAAATAGATTTTGATAAAACTAAGAAAGCAAAGCGTGTTGCAGCAGATGAATATGATAAAGAAAATGCGCAGGATTTTGCATTGTGGAAATTTTGGGATGAAAAAGACGGGAATATTTTTTGGGAAACTGAAATTGGAAAAGGTCGTCCTGGGTGGCATATTGAATGCAGTGCAATGAGTATGAAATATCTTGGTTCGCAATTAGATCTCCACACAGGAGGTATTGATTTAATCTTTCCGCATCATGAAAATGAAATTGCACAATCTGAAGCTGCGACTGGAAAAAAATTTGTACAATATTGGCTTCATAATGATTACATTCTTGTTGATGGTAAAAAGATGAGTAAATCTCTTGGTAATTTTTATACCTTGAGAGATTTGCTTGTAAAAGGTTATAACCCAATGGCAATTCGTTATGTATTACTTTCTTCAAATTATCGTCAGCAATTAAATTTCACATTGAATGGGATAGATGCTGCAACAGCAGCAATTCAGCGTTATCAAGACTTTTACCGTTATTTAAATAACATAAATGCAGATACAGAAAATAAAGATATTGATATTTTAATTGCAGATGCACAGCAAAAATTTGAACGTGCACTAGATGATGATTTAGAAACATCTTCTGCATTAGCTGCTGTGTTTGAACTAATTCATGCAGTAAATAAATTAAGTGTAGGAAAAAGAGATGCTGAAAAAATCAAAGTATTTATTCATGCAGTAGATTCTATATTTGCACTATTGGAAAAAGAAGATATTCCTGCTGAAGTTCTATATCTTGCAGAACAGAGAGAGAAAGCACGAAAAGAAAAGAATTGGGAAGAAAGCGATAGGATAAGGAACGAAATTAAAGAAAAAGGTTATACTGTTGATGATGCAAAAGAAGGATTTGTTGTAAAGAAGATGTAATAAGAATTCTTCAATAATCTTTAAAAATGGTCTTACACAACTAATAATTATATTTTTCACTTATGGGCATCACAACAAGATTTGGTTTATTGAGTAACGCATATGATGCTGCAAGACCGCACTATGCTTTTGAAGTGATTAATTATATTATTTCTTTTTGTTTTGGTAAAGTTCTTGATGTTGGTTGTGGTACTGGTATTGCAACACGACAATTAGCAGAAAAAGGCATTGCAGTAGTTGGCTGTGATGGTGATGAAAAAATGGTTGAAGTTGCACGTAGGTATCAATCTCCTCCAATTGATTATTTTGTTGCACCAGCAGATACAATGTCTTTTCAAAATAAAGAGTTTGAT
>JBAZCJ010000004.1:0-4534 GCA_041671005.1 Candidatus Woesearchaeota archaeon
AAATATTTTTTATAGACTGCAACTGTTTCTTTATTTTTGTTAATAATTACATGAAATTTTTTTTCAGTGTAAACAAATGTTGCCACCATTTTATCTGAAACAGAAATACATGCAGGACCTTGCATTTCACGAGGTAAAAAGTGTACTATAAAATCTTTTTTTTCTTGTGTTCGTGGATTAAAGTAAATCCGTGTTTGGTTTTCATCAAAAGCAACAATACGTGTTTTTACTTTTTTTTTAATTCTTTTTTCATGCCAGTTATTGCTTACATTCACAGTATAAACGTCTGCTAGTTGTTTGCTGAAACCAAATCCTACAAATTCTTTTGTGTTTTCAATGAGTTCCATAAATGCACGTTGAATTCCAGTAACTCCCACATAAATTTTAACATCTCTATTCCATATAGTGTTAAAAAATGCAAGAGTATTATTAACAATTTCTTTACTTTTAATTAAGATTGCAATAGATAAATTTCCCCACATAACTGTAAGTACATATTCTCCAAATACAAATGTTGATGTGACAAGTTTTTCTTCTTCAGAAAGAAGATCTGTTGCAGTATATTCAAGAGTAATCTCTTCACTACTAAGTATTCTCATTTTAATTTTTTCTTTAATTCTTCTGCTATTCCAGATAGTAAAATATGTTGACATTTTTTCTTGAAATAAAAAAAGTGATCCATGAAGATAAATGGATTTTTTTTCTTTTAGCATAAGGTTAAGTGCCGTTTGTACTCCTTTTGTTGTTGAATACACTTCAACTTCTGGTCCGTTTTCATGTTCTTCTTTTAATTGTTCTAATTCAGGGAGTATTTTTTTAATTTGTTCTTCTCGTTCTTTTAATAAAGATAAAAGTTGAGATGGAGGAGCAGCTTTGAAATATTTTTTATTATCTTTAATAATAGAACTTACTAATCCGCTTTCACTGAGTTTTTTAAGACGATCATATGTAAACGTTCTGTTTGCTCCAGTTTTTTTTGCAATCTCGCTTGCAGTAATATCACCTTTTTGTAAAAGTGTTATATAGACACGAGCTTCTGCATCTGTAAGACCAAATTGCTGTAATACTAGTTCTTTGTTCATCATATAACTAACATATTTTTAATATATAAATATTGTCGTTTTATTCTAAGACAACATAGTTTAATATATTGAGTTATGTTATTACCTTTAAGAGATAATATAGTGATGACGATGGAAGAAGAACGACAACAACAATATAGATTACTTGAAGCAAGAATAGGAAATACTCCTCTTGTTTTGTATGACGGAGAAGTTCCTCATGGGAACAAAATTTGGATAAAGAGAGAATGTGATAATCCATTTGGTTCACATTATGATCGAGTTTATTTTGCGTTGTTTCAACATTATGAAAAGTACGGAAGAATAAAACAAGGAGATAAAGTATTAGAAACTTCTTCAGGAACAGCAGGAGTATCATGTGCATCTATTGCAAAATTGTTAGGTTATGAATGTCACTTAGCAATTCCAGAAGGAGTAGACGAAGCAGTTATTCAAAAAATCAGAGAAGAAGATGCAGTTCTTTATTTTACACCTGAAGCAGATTATATTAATGGATTTCCTGAATTTGTAAGAAAATTTCTTCCAAAACATAAAGATATTTTTTTTTTGAATCATTCAATGGGTGAAAGACATGGTCATGCATATGCAAATAATGAAATTGTTTTATCTTCTTTGGGGGGAATTGCAACAGAAGTAGTAGCAAAAATGCCTGTTGATTTTTATTTGCCTGCAGTTGGAAATGGTTCAAGTATTTTAGGCCCAGGGAGAATTTTTAAACCTACTACAAAAATAATTGCATTTGAATCTTCTCAATCAGCAGTAGCATATGATTTATTACATCCTGGGGAATATGAAAGAAGATTTGGTATAAAACCAGGAGTATTACCACGACATAAATTACGCGGCACAAGTTTTCAAGGAATACATTTTCCACATATTGAAAATGCAGTTAAAGAAGGAATAATTAATGATGTTGTTCTAGTGAGTGATGTAGAAGTAAGTGCTAATTATTTTACAAGAACACAAAAAAATTACTTTAACCAATTGCCTCATTGGGATGCATCATTACTGTGTGTAAAAGAATATGGAAGAAGTACACGAGCAGGAGTCGTAGCAGCATTAGAAATTGCAAAAAAAATTGAGAGTAAAAATTTTGTTATTATTGCATACGATAAAGCAGATAGATATGATTTGTAATTTAGTGTATTTATTGAAATTTTATAAATTCAAAAAGAAATATAACTGAGATATTTCTTTATTTTTCACTTTTTCTTTGTTTTTCTTCTAAAAAAACACAAGATTTAAAAATAAAGAGAAATTCGTTCATGAAATGGCTATGCTGGCTCAATTAACTTCTTTTTCCTAAAAAACAACAAAGGAAGTAGCTGTAGCTATAAGAAGCTTAATTTAGCCTGTGTTTGTCCAAAGGGGTGCCTAGGTAGTGTAGTGGCCTATCATGAAGCCCTGTCGAGCTGCTTTTTAGCAGTATAGTAAGGCTTCGACCCGGGTTCAAATCCCGGCCTGGGCGTAATAAATTTCGCTGTGGCGGGATTTGAACACACACCAAAATCCTCGTCGGATTTTTGGTGGAACGCTCACTACGTTCGGTTCAATCCCAGCCTGGGCGTTTTATATATCATTAAAATAAATCATACGCATATACATCAACAGCATAGTGGGCCGTTAGCTCAGCCTGGCTAGAGCACAACACTTTTAACACGACTGAAAGTCATGTTGGGGTCACGGGTTCGAATCCCGCACGGCCCGTTATTATCATAAAAAAGGTTATGCATTATTTAACATTCGAGAATATCTCTTGTTTGTTTATGCATTATCTATTTATATTATTCAAGGTGGGACAGTATGGCAAAAAAAACATTTGATATTAGGACACATAGTTTTGTGCCTGAACATATTCTTCTCTCTGAAAAAGAGAAAAATGCTTTATTTGAAAAATATGGCATCCATTTTAAAGAGTTGCCAAAAATATTTATCAATGATCCAATTATACGGGGTATGAAATTAAAATCAGGTGATGTTTTGAAGATTGTTAAAAAAAGTCCAACAGCAGGAATTGCTGATTACTACAGGGGTGTTATCAGTGAATAAATACTCTCAACAGCTTATACAAAAATATTTTGAAGACCATTCTGTTGTTGCATCAACAATTGTATCATTTAATCATTTTATTGATGTTGAATTACAACACATTATTGAACAAAATAAAATTATTGAACCAACAATTATTCCTCATAATATTGATGAATTTAAAATTAGATTTGATCGTATTTGGGTCACAAAACCAGAAATTACAGAAGCTGATGGATCTAAACGACCAATTTATCCTGTTGAAGCACGTTTGAGAAAATTAACGTATGCTGCACCAATTTTTATTGAAGTTAGTGCGCATATTAACGGAATTCAACGAGAATCATTTGTTACACAAGTAGGTAGTTTGCCTATTATGCTTCGTTCTAAATATTGTCATTTAAGTGGATTAAGTGAAGAAGAACTTATTCAAAAAGGAGAAGATCCTCATGATTTTGGAGGTTATTTTATTCTTAATGGAACTGAAAGAGTTTTAATTAATATTGAAGATCTTGCAGCAAATAAATTATTAGTTGAAGAAGATTCTCTTACTGCAAATAAATACATAGGGAAGTTATTTTCTGAATCAGGTTCATATAAAATCCCTCATACTATTGAAAAATTAAATGATGGGTTGTTTTATTTGACTTTTACTCGTGTTAAAAGAATTCCTTTAATTACTATTATTAAAGCACTTGGATTAACAAAAGATGAAGAAATTATGCGTCACATTACAGGTGGAGAACAAAATGATGCAATCTTTGTTAACCTTTATGAATTTGTTGACATTAAAACTGAAGAAGAAGCTCTTGATTTCGTTGCTAAAAAAATAGGTATCACTCAAGCAAAGGATGTTCGTATTGAACGTATGAAAGAAGTTGTTGACAAATATCTTTTGCCTCACTTGGGTGTTACTGAAAAAGATAGGATGACTAAAGCGTATAATCTTTGTAAATATTTGAAAAAATATTTGAATGTTGCAGCAGGAGAATTGCCTGTTGATGATAAGGATCATTATATGAATAAACGTGTTAAGATGAGTGGGGATTTGCTTGCAGATTTATTTCAAACAAATTTGAAAGTACTTGTAGGAGATCTTCTCTATAATTTTCAACGTATTGTTAAACGAGGAAAATTCCCTTCAATTAAGGTAGTTATTCGAGAAAAATTGTTAACTAGCAGAATTTACAGTTCTATGGCAACAGGTTCATGGGTTGGCGGTAGAATGGGTGTTAGTCAAAGAATTCAAAGAATTAACTTCCTTGAAACTTTAAGTCATCTTCAACGAGTTATTTCTCCATTAAGTGCAAGTCAAGAGAATTTTGAAGCTCGTGAACTTCATCCAACTCATTTAGGTCGTTTATGTCCAATTGAAACGCCTGAAGGAACAAATATTGGATTAAGAAAAAATCTTGCTCTTCTTG
>JBAZCJ010000004.1:4544-27159 GCA_041671005.1 Candidatus Woesearchaeota archaeon
AATTTCACAAGATTCTGATGAGGAAGTTGTCTTGAAACAATTAAAAATGTTAGGATTAAAAACAGCGTAATGGTGGTGTGCTCATGGTAGATGTTTATCTCAATGGAAAATATGCAGGGTCTGTAGATAATGCGCAAGATTTTGTTGATCAAATTATTTTAGATAGAAGACGAGGAAAACTTCCATCTAATTTGAATTTATATCACGATAAAGAATATAATCAAGTGTTTGTTGAATCATTGAAAGGCCGTGTTAGACGACCATTGATTGTTGTTAAAGATGGGAAATCAGCATTGACAGACAAACTTCTTGTTCAATTAGAAAAAAATGAGCTCACGTGGGGGGATTTAGTTCTTCAAGGAATTGTTGAATATCTTGATGCAGCTGAAGAAGAAAATGCACTTGTTGCATTTAGTCAGGATCAGTTAACTCCAGCACATACACATTTAGAAATTGCACCTATAGCTATTCTTGGTTTATGTACGGGACTTGTTCCTTTTGGAAATTACAATCAAAGTACCCGTCTTAACGCAGGAAGTAAAAATCAGAAACAAGCATTAGGATTTTATGCTGCAAATTATCTTGTAAGGATGGATATGGATGTTAATATTCTTGGTACACCTCATCAACCAATTTGTAAAACAGTAATGCATGATATTGTAGGTTTTAATCATCATCCTGCAGGTCAGAATATTGTTGTTGCAGTTATGAGTTATAGAGGATACAACATGGAGGATTCAGTTATTCTCAATAAAGGTTCTGTTCAACGTGGATTTGCACGTTCAACGTATTATAGACCTTGTGTTACAGAAGAACTTCGTTATAGTGGTGGTCTTATTGATCAAGTTGGAATTCCTGATAAAGAAGTTAAAGGATATAAAACAGAACGAGATTATCGTTATTTAGAAGAAGATGGAATCATTTATCCTGAAGCACAAGTTAAAGAAGGAGATGTTGTTATTGGAAAAACTTCTCCTCCACGATTTTTGAGTAGTATGGATGAGTATAATCTTACTTCAAATCTTAGACGAGAATCATCTATTTCCATCAGTCATGGTGAACAAGGTATTGTTGATTTTGTTTTGCTTACTGAAAATGAAGAGGGAAATAAACTTGTTCAAGTTAGATTACGTGATCCAAGAATTCCAGAAATAGGAGATAAATTTACTTCACGACATGGTCAAAAAGGAGTTGTTGGTATGATTGTTGATCAATGTGATATGCCATTCAGTACGTCAGGCATTACCCCAGATCTTATTTTTTCACCACACGGTATTCCTTCACGTATGACTATTGCTCATCTTATTGAACTTGTTGGTGCTAAAGTTGGTGCATTAGCAGGAAGATATATTGATGGGACAACATTTGAAGCAGAACCAGAAGAAGCATTGCGACGAGAACTTGCATCATATGGGTTTAGAGAAAATGGAACTGAAACTCTTTACAATGGATTAACTGGTGAAAAATTTCAAGCACGAATTTATGTTGGAAATATGTATTATCTTAGATTGAAACATATGGTTGCAAATAAATTACATTCCAGAGCACGAGGACCTGTTCAATTATTGACACGACAACCAACAGAAGGACGAGCAAAAGAAGGCGGTCTTCGACTTGGAGAAATGGAAAAAGATACTTTTGTTGCACATGGTGCATCATTGTTGCTTAAAGAGCGCTTTGATTCAGATAAAACTGTTCTTGCTGTTTGTGAAGATTGCGGATTATTCGCGATTCATGATGATTACAAGAATAAATCGTTTTGTCCCGTGTGTGGTGAAGGTTCAACAATTTCTCTTGTAGAAATTGCATATGCATTTAAATTGTTATTAGATGAGTTAAAAGGATTATGTGTATATCCTAAAATCGAATTAAAAAACAAATATTAACAGGTGACTGAGATGGAACAGTACATTCATAAACAAGTGAGAGACATAATTTTTGGAGTTCTTAGCCCAAAAATGATTGTTAAAATGGCTAGTGCAAAGATTGTAACCCCTGAGTTATATGATAAAGAAGGGTATCCTGTTGATGGCGGACTTATGGATGTTCGTTTAGGTGTTATTGATCCAGGATTGAATTGTAAAACGTGCGGTTCAAAATTGAAAGAGTGTATTGGTCATTTTGGATATATTGAACTTGCACGGCCTATACTTCACATTAAATTTGTTGATCTTATAGTTACTTTGTTAAAATGTACTTGTAGAGATTGTGGAAAAATACTTATTCCTAAACAAAAAATGGATATTGCACTTCAGCAGCTTGTACTTGCAGAAGAAGAAGCAGGATTAGCTGGACGACGAGAACAAATTCGTGAAATTATTGCTTCATTAAAAACTATTAATAAATGTCCACATTGTAAAGCAAAACAATTCAAAATTGTTCTTGAAAAACCATCAACTCTTATTGAAAATGAAAAGCGATTGACACCTATTGAAATTCGTGCTCGTATGGAAAAAATTTCAGATGAGGATTGTACTGTATTTGGGGTTAATCCATTATTTATGAGACCTGAATGGGCAATATTAACAGTTCTTCCAATTCCACCAGTTACTATGCGACCAAGTATTACTTTGGAAAGCGGTGAACGAAGCGAAGACGATCTTACTCATAAATTAGGAGACATTGTTCGTATTAATCAGCGATTATTTGAAAATATTAATGCTGGAGCTCCGGAGATTATTGTTGAAGATTTATGGGATTTATTACAATATCACATTACAACTTTTTTTGATAATGAAGTTGCACAGTTGCCTCCAGCACGACATCGTTCAGGACAACCATTGAAAACATTAACTTCTCGAATTAAAAGTAAAGAAGGTCGTATAAGACATAATCTTGCAGGAAAAAGAACAAATTTTTGTGCTCGAACTGTTATTAGTCCAGATCCAATGATTGGACTTCATGAAGTAGGGGTTCCATTTATTGTTGCAATGAAATTAACTGTTCCTGAAGTTGTTCAACCATGGAATATGGAATATTTGAAAAAGTTTGTTCAACGAGGACCAAAAGAATATCCTGGTGCAAATTATATCGTTAGACCAGATGGCAGAAGAAAAAAGATTACAGATGAAATGAAAGAACAATTACTTGAAGAATTGCAGCCTGGTTATTATGTTGAACGTCATTTACTTGATGGCGATGTTGCAATTTTCAATAGACAGCCATCTCTTCACAGAATGAGTATGATGTGTCATCGTGTTCGAGTATTGCCAAATAAAACATTCCGATTAAATCCAGCAGTTTGTGTTCCTTACAACGCAGATTTTGATGGTGACGAAATGAACTTGCATATTCCTCAAACAGAAGAAGCTCGTGCAGAAGCAGAAGTTCTTATGCAGGTAAGTACACAATTACTTTCTCCACGATATGGTTTAAGTATTATTGGTTGTGTTCAGGACGCAATTTCAGGCAATTATATGCTGACAAAATACATGAAAATGACTAGAGAAGATGCTGTTGAACTTTTACTTTCAGCACGTATTCTTGAAGTAAGTAGATTACCTAAAAAAGAAATAGTTACAGGTAAAGAAATTTTTAGTGTTCTTTTACCAGCAGATTTTAACTTTGAAGGTCGTACTCGAGCATATGCTGGTGATGAGAAAAAAGATAAGATCAATGATGCAGTTGTTACCATTAAAGGAGGTAAGCTTTTATCTGGTGTTATGGATAAAGCAAATCTTGGAGAAGGTTCAGGTCTTATGCTTAAGAATCTTCATCAGCAATATGGTGCAGAGCAAACTCTTGAAATTCTTGGAAAAATGTTCAGATTAGGTATTGAGTCTTTATTGAAATTTGGATTTACTACTGTTATTTCTGATACAGATCTTCCAGATGAATCTAAAAAGAAAATCCGAGAAATTCTTGATGGATCTTATGTTGTTGTTGATGAACTCATTGAAACATATAGACAAGGAAAACTTGATGCATTCCCAGGAAGAACTGTGGAAGAAACTCTTGAATTACGAATACTTGAAAGATTAAACAATGCACGAAATGAAACAGGAAGTATTGTTTCACAAAATGCAGATCTTGGAAGTCATACTGCAATAATGACTTTGTGTGGTTCACGAGGAAATGCATTGAATCTTGCTCAAATGGCTGCATGTGTCGGTCAGCAAGCTATGAGAGGAAAACGAATTCAAAAAGGATATCGTGGTAGAACCCTTTCTTGTTTTCAACGAGGAGATCTTTCACCAAGTGCTCGAGGATTTATCAGATCAAGTTTTAAATCTGGTATGAGTCCTGCAGAATTTTTCTTTGGTGCAATGACTGGAAGGGATTCATTGATGGATACTGCTCTTCGAACACCTAAATCTGGTTATTTATACAGGCGACTTGCAAATGCACTTCAGGATATGTGTGTTGCATACGATGGTAGTGTTCGAGATGCAAATGGCATGATTGTCCAATTCAAATATGGAGACGATGGTATTGATGTTTCCAAAAGTGAAAAAGGAAAACTTAACGTTCAACGGCTTATTGCAAAAGTGGAATGAGGTAATGTACTATGGAAGAACCATATAATGAATATAAGGATTTGTTATCCATATCAATTTTACAAGAGATTATAACTCAGACAAAAGGTTTTGCTAAAACTAAAACTAAAAAGATTCTTGATCTTGCAGTTGAAGAATATAATGCAATGCAAGTTGAATCAGGAGAATGTGTTGGGATAGTTAGTGCTGAATCTATTGGTGAACCAGGGACACAGATGACTTTGAACACATTCCACTTTGCAGGAGTTTCTGAAATGAACGTTACTACAGGTCTTCCTCGTATTATTGAAGTTCTTGATGGTTCTCGATCATTAAGTACTCCAATGATGGAAATTTATCTTCAAGAACCGTACAAAAGTGGTACAGATTTGAAAAAGGTTGCACAGCTTATCAAAGAAACAACGTTACAGGATATTGCATCTGAATTTTTAATTAATATTCCTGATACATTTATTGAAGTAAAACTTGATGTTACAAAAATGAGTTCAATTTCTTTGAATGCAGATAAAGTTCAAAAATTGATGGATGTTTCATTGAAAGGAGCTAGTGTTAAATTAAAAGAGGATTCTCTGATTATTAAACCAAAAGGTAAAGATGTTTCTGTTAATGAATTATACAAACTCAAAGAAAAAGCAAAGTTAGTTTATATTGCAGGTGTTAAAGGTATTAAACAAGTTCTTCCTGTTAAACGAGGTCCTGAATTTATTATTGTTACAGCAGGCAGTAATTTGAAATCTGTTTTTGATTTGGAATTTGTTGATGGAGCACGAACTGTTAGTAATGATATTTTTGAAATTTATGATGTTTTAGGTATTGAAGCAGCTCGAGAAGCAGTTGTTCGAGAAGTTTTCAAGATTATTACAGAACAGGGATTGAATGTTGACGTCAGACATCTTATGCTTGTTGCAGACACTATGTGTGTTACAGGAAAATTGAGAGGTATTACTCGATATGGTATTGTTAGTCAAAAATCCAGTGTTTTGGCAAAAGCGTCATTTGAGACACCTATTAAACATATAATTAATGCAGCACTAGTTGGAGAAAAAGATGATCTTAACAGTGTTGTTGAGAATGTTATGATTAATCAACCTGTTCCAGTTGGTACAGGATTGTTGCGTCTGATAACAAAAGACGTGAAAAAGTGAGGAGAATACAATGGTAGACAAAGAAATAAGCATTGAAGAATTAAAGGGATTGATTAAATCAGATAAAGCTGTTCTTGGAACAGAAAGAACACTTAAGCTTCTTAAGGCAGGTACTGCAGAACAAATTTTTATCTCTAGTAATTGTCCAGAAGACATTAAAAAAGATCTTGAATATTATGCTAAACTTGCAGGGACACCAATTATGTACTTAAAATATCCTAACGATGAAGTTGGGATTCTTTGTAAAAAGCCATATCCAGTTTCAGTTTTAAGTATTAGTCAATAAAACAATGACAAAGATATTGTATACTCAAGAGCTTATGGGTACTATGGCTCTTTTTGATAGGATTACACGTGTTCAATTGAAAGATTGTTTTGAAGATAACAATCATCTTTTGACCTTTGTTGTTAATCATGAGGATCTAGGTAAAGCAGTTGGTACTAAAGCAATTTTTGTTAGAAAACTTGAAGAGCTTTTTAAACGGAAAATTAAAATTGTTGGATTTCATTCAGATATTAAAGAATTTGTAAAATATCTCATTTATCCTCTTCGCGTTTCTCTCGTCGAAGTCGAGAATGGGACTATGATACTTAAAGATGAAGATAGAAAAACAAAAAGTTTATTAATTGGCAGAAATGCCCAGAACCTACGTAACACAGAATCGATTATACAGCGATATTTTTCGGAAATTAAGGAAATTAAGGTTGAATAAAAAATGGGAAAAAAAGCACGCGGATTAAATGCAGGAAAAAAATTAAAAAAACGAAGACATCAATTTAAAAAGATAAGTAGAACTGTTCTTCGATTGAGATCAGATCCTCTTGGCGGTTCACATCAAGCACGTGCAATTGTTCTTGAAAAAATTCAACTTGAAGCAAAGCAACCAAATTCAGCTATGCGTAAATGTGCTCGAGTTCAGCTTACTAAAAATGGGAAACAGGTCACTGCGTTTTTACCTGGTGATGGCGCAACAAAACTAGTTGATGAGCACGATGAAGTTATTATCGAATGTATTGGTGGTAAAGTTGGTCGAGCAAAAGGAGATATTCCTGGCGTTCGATGGCAGGTTATTAAAGTTAATGATCAATCTCTTAATGCATTGCTTAGGGGAAAAATAGAAAAAGCTAGAAAATAAAGTGAAACTATGGAAATTAAAGTATTTAATCAATGGTCTGTACAAGGAATTGTTGTTAATGATTTAGGGTTACAACCTTACATTAGTTTACGACCTGTTTTTGCACCAAAAACAGGTGCACGTTATGCAGGGAATAAATTCCATAAATCAAAAATTAACATTGTAGAACGATTGGTTAATAAATTAATGATTCCTGGTCACAAAGGAAAAAAACATTTTAAATCTAGCGGTCATATTACAGGAAAAGCATCTGGCGCATATGAAATGGTTAGTCAATGTTTTGAAATTATTGCGCAAAGAACAAATAAAAATCCTATTGAAGTATATGTTAAAGCAATAGAAAATGCAGCTCCTCGTGAGGAAATTATTACTATTGAATATGGAGGAGCACGATATCCTAAAGCAGTTGAATGTGCACCTCAACGACGTATAGATCTTGCATTGCGTTATTTTGTTCAGGGAAGTTTTCAGAAAGCTTTTAATAATAAAAAACCATTTGTTCAATTTCTTGCTGATGAAATTATTGCTGCATTTCAGAGTAGTTCAACGTCTATTGCTATTGCAAAGAAAAATGAACTTGAACGACAAGCTGACAGCAGTAGGTAAAGATTAATATACTCCATTTTCTTATATTTTTTTTATATGATTAAAGCTGTTATTTTTGATGTTGATGGGACTATGGCAAATAGTGAGCATCTTCACAGACGAGCATTTAATATTCTTTTAAAAAAGTATAATTTAAAAATTGATAAATCTTTATGGCAAACTCAATTTATTGGTACAGGTTCACGTCATATTGCGGAATGGATGATTCATCATTATCATTTTCCAGAGACTGTGGATTCTTTTGTTGAAAAAAAACAGCAGTTATATCAAAAACTTATTGCACAACATCCTGTCAAATCAGTTGTTGGTTTTAAAAGATTTTTTTCTAAACTTGAAAATTATGGTTATAAAATAATTGTGGCAAGTAGTGGACATCATAATAATATTGTGAGTACTTTACATGCAATACATATTGCACATGTTCCTATTGTTTCAATAAATGATGTGCATTTTCGTAAACCTCATCCTCAAATCTTTCACATAGCTGCACAACGGTTGGGTGTAAAACCATTAGAATGCATTGTTTTTGAGGATTCAGTAGTTGGGATAGAGGCAGCACATCGTGCAAGAATGAAGGTTATTGCGCTTTTAACAACCACTCCAAAATCTATTTTAATAAAATTAAAACCATACATGATGATTAAAGATTATAGAGCAGTAGATTTAAATAGTTGTTTTTTTAGAAAGAAGGTATGAACAGGAAAAAACTGCATGAATATCATACTAAGACTTTGTTTTTATTATTTCTTTTTGTTGCAATGCTTGGATTAAGTGTTCTTGTATTACAGGGTTGGTTTCAGGATGTAACTGGTGCAGTGACTGCAACTGCGGAATATACTGCCTGTACTGATTACGGTAATTATATTATTTTAAGTAATGATGCTGGTTGGAATCGTGTTAAAAAAGATATTTGTACAGGAGTTGGTAATCAATATATTCGAAAAGCTGCGTGTGTTTTACGTGAAGAAACAATAGAACATAATGAATATACTTTTGTTTATACAAAAGTTGCATATTGTGAGGATATTAATGGTGTTCGGGGAAGTTGTATGGTAGATAGTAATAATGCCGCGTATTGTCTAGAATAGATTGTTTCGAATTTACCCTGCTGCTTGCAGTGATTTGGGATTATTATTCTTGTAGGGTAAATTCGTAACACTAATAATCCCAATCGTAAAGGACATATATATCCAAAATACCCCCCTGTTTGCGGTGATTGGGATTATTTATTTTGGAGATAATTATTAATTCTGTTCTCTTTTTTTGATTTAATTTTAGCAAAACACTTATATTTTGAACAATCTTCTCCTTATATATGCAAGCAACTATTAGAAAAATAGAGCAATTAACAGATGATGTTAAATTGTTTACATTATCTCTTGAAGAATCTTTTTCTTTTATTCCAGGACAATTTATTATGCTTTCATTGAAAGATAATAATGGGCAGGTACTGAAACGTGCTTATTCTATTGCGTCTTCTCCCTTACAAAAAAATTCAATTGATTTATGCATTAAAATTTTACCTGATGGAAAAGCTACACAAATTTTGAACACTCTTCCCGTTGGTACACAATTAGAAATTCAAGGCCCTTATGGTAAAGCGTCTTTTGACAAAACAAAAAAGTATGAACTGATTCTTATTGCAAATGGTTGTGGCATTGGTGCTGTGCGTAGTATTTTGTATGATTTATTTGAATCTAAATACGATAGTCCTGTATGGTTATTTTATGGGTTTAGGTATGATAAAGATTTTTTGTTCAAACAGGAATTTAGCCATTTTGAAGAGAAATATTCAACATTCCATTTTATTCCTATTATGAGTAAACCGGGGCAACATTCTGATCCAGATATTGATGTTGGTCATGTTGATACTGTTCTTCCCATGTATATCATAGATGCATCTCATAAAGAAGTGTTTATTTGTGGTTCTGCACCTATGGCAAAAGGAGTAATTACTGTTTTAAGTAAAATTGGCTTTTCAAAAGAACAGATTAAAACTGATGCATGGAGTTAACTATTAAGATATTTTTCAAACACTTTTCTATATGCTCCATGTTGTTGGTCTGTATATACTTTTTCTGCTTCGGATTCAAGTGTCCACGAAGAATCATGATATGTTTGTCCTAATTTTTCTATTCCAGATATGGCTCTTTTACATCTTATTTTTATTCTTTTCAATATTCCTTCAAGGACTTGTTCTCTTTCATTATATCCTTCTGCAATGACTGGTGCGATTAATTTTGTAAACAAATCAATTGCACTTTCTCTTGTAGTAGGATCAGATTTAATGGCATTTATTGCAGCTTTTCTTAATGGTCTATCTTTGTTATACGTTGCTTCCATTAATTCATATAAAATTTGTTCAGCATGATATTTTAAGGTACTTAATCGTCTTGTATAATTAGGATCAGTATTACATTCTTGTTCAGGATGATATGCTGTATTAATTCCTGCTAATAATTGTCGTGTTATTACTCTTGTTAACATATTTCCTAAGTAAATATATTTCATTTAAAAAGGTCATGAAGAATTCTTTCATAATGCTTTTATACTGCCTATTTGCGATAGACGATTTTCATTATACATAATGTTCCATTAAGAATAAATGTTACAATGTTTGCAGAAATAATTACCCAATCCATTTTACTGATTCCATAAAATAGCCATAAAAGAACTCCTACGGTTAATACTCCTAAATATCCCCAGGCAAAATCATCTAAACTTTTTGTTTTTATTGCTTTGATAATTTGAGGGATAGCTGCAATTGTTGTAAGTAATCCTCCAACATATCCTATAATTTCCCAATTCATATTTTCTTGAGTTACGTTTATCTTAATAACTCTTGTGTTTTTTTTATTTTGAAAGAAGGATGGGTTTCAGGAGTTTTTATCTTCTTTATTTCTTCATATTTCTGGGGAGATCGTTTTTTTAATTTATTTTTTAAATGTTGCAATTCAAACAATAATTGTTCTTTTGAGACAGGAATTCTGGATTTAATTGTTGTTCTTGTAATCTTGGTTTTGTCAAAAGTATATTCTCTTTTTTTTGCTTCTTTTTCGATGTACTTTAAATATTGATTAATTGCTTTTAATGGATCTTTTGTATGTTTGAATCTCAATGCTTGAGGATGTTTAGTATATCCTTTTGTTTTGCCTTCTAGCACTTTTTTTGCAAGCAATCCTTCTCTCCATACAGCAAGTAATCCTTGCCTGTCCAAATATTTAGGATGTATTGACCAAAGTCTCATTATTTGTATTATTGCATAAAACTTTTTAAGTCTTTCTTCTTTTTCTGTATTTATGGATACAGTAACCCCTGAAAAGCTTGCAAAATACTTTGATGTGACAGGCAGAGCTTTGAAAAAAGTGAAGATTGCAAAAGAAAAGAAAATTAACTGGCTTGCATCTGCTGAGGATTTTTTAGATATGGCTCAACGCTATTATTCTGATGCACAACATTTTGCAGATAAAGGAGAGGTTGTGACTGCTTTTGCTGCACTTAATTATGCTCATGGATGGTTAGATGCAGGAGCTCGATTAGGTTTGTTTGATGTTGGCAGAGATAATGTGTTATTTACTGTCGATGGAGATTGAGTTGGTTTGAATTAGTTCTATTTACTCTTTTAATCAGGTACTATTGATAATGTCGGGAATTCAGAGTAACCCATATATTCATACCCTTTGATAACATCATTGAATTTATTAATCACTTCTTCAAGGATTTCAAGGAGATGGTTTAAATTTTTTACAACAATTTCTGTTTCAAAATCTGCACCTCCTATTGATTTATTTATTTGATAAAAATACATATGTTGTTTGAGATATTCAAACAATTCTTTATTTCTTTTAACGTTATTAAGTAAGAAATCAACTCTATATCCTTGGTATCCTATTTTTTGTAAGTTTAAATTGATTTTATACCCTGTAATTACTTTCTTTTTTTCCAGTTGCTTAATTCGTTGTCGTATTGTTTCAGAACTAACATTGATTTGCTTTGCAAGCTCTGTGAATGGGATTCGTACATTTGATGCATATGCATAAACGATTTTTTCATCTAATTCGTCAAATGGGATAGAATTTCCTTCTCCAAACACTCTTTCTATTACTTCAGTTTTCATTGGAAAGTCTATGAAGAACCTTTTGTTAAAATTGTGTACAGGTGCATACAATGCAATTTTGCTTTCTGCAATCTTATCTTTGTATTTTACTTGGATATTATTCCAAAGAGTATGAAATGATTTTATATACTTGTCAGATTTCACTCCAAGAAAGAATGCAAAATCCCATTTTCCGTGGAGGACTGTTGTTGTCCAAATATTTTCTTGTTTCTTAATTTCATCGTAAAATACCTGCTTTTGTTTCTGAGTCATATTTTGCCATCGCAAGTAAATTCTAAATGTAAAATATCCTAATTTTGCCATATCTACAATTGCACTGCATCCTAACAATATTTTTTCTTTTTCCAAACGATGTATTCTAAAGTTAATGACTTCTTTTGATCGTTTGAGTTTTTTTGCGATTGTAGATACTGTTTGAGACGAATCTTTTTCTAATTCGTACAATATCTTCTTGTCAAGTACATCTAATTTCATTATTTTTTATCTTTTTCATTAATTATATATAAATATTTGTGTTTGATAAAAAATATCGCCAGTAATTTTATATAACTCAAGTCATTTCCTGAGTTATGGCATTTAAACAGTATTCGAAGCTTATGGGAGTTACATTATATGCGTGTGGTGCTCCACTTATAGCTTCTGCAGGAAGTGCAGAAATTATTATTGGTAATCATGCTACTACATTAGACACTAAAATTAGTGCGTCTTTTTCTGATAATTTTTCAATAACAGGGCGTACACGTGCGACAGTTGATTATGTTCAAGGATCTTCTTTTCTTCAAGATACACATTTTTTGTATAAACTCCCTTATGGATTTCAACTTGATGGAGAATTGCAGATCACACAATCAGTTATGCCTCGTTTTGGTTTTGAATGGTCTCATGAATTTTCATCTCTGTTTGTATATGGATTAGCAACATATTCTCTTCAGGATCCATATTTTGCAGAATTTGCAGTGGTATTACAATGGACTCCTGTAGTAAACAGTAGCAACTGGTATGCTCGAATTGAAAGTATTCATGATATTGGTTCAACTTATATTGGGGATGAAAGAGTATGGTTAGGAATTCAACATGATTCGTTTAGAAGTGGCTTTATGATGGAAATTGTTCATCCATCTATGGAAAATAACACTGGAATTTTTGCAGGTGTTACTTTTTAAAAATATTCTAAGTAATTATTATTTTAATTTTAAATAATATTTCCTTTTCTTTTCATCAAATTTTTCTATTGCATACCGTAACATTGTTCGTGGCATTGTTGCAGCATATTTATCTAAAAATTGTTCTTCAATTACTTGATCTCGTTTGCCTACTTCTCGTAACATCCAGCCAACTGCTTTGTGGATGAGGTCATGGACATCATTTCGTAATATTCCTGCAATTTTTATTGTATCGTTAAATTGCTTTTGTTTAATAAACGAAAATGTTGCTAGTATTGCAATACGTCTTTCCCACATATTTTTTGATTGTGCAAATGTGTATAGTAATGTTTTTTCTTTTTTAACGAGATATGTTCCAACAATCGTTGGTGCAGAAATATCGACTAAATCCCAATTATTAACATATTGTGTATTTTTGACGTACATATTGAAAATTTCTGTTTGTTTTTCTTTTTTTTTGAATTGTTCAATAAGAATTAGTAATGCAGTAAGTCTATATTCATGAATGTTGCTTTGCAGCAGTTGTTGAATTTCAGTTGTTGGGAGTTCTTTGTATTTATTTGCTATTTTTCGTTGTGTTGGAACAATGATCCCTAAAAATTGATCTCCTTCAGCATATTCTCCTTTTCCTGTTTTGAAGAAGCGTGCAAGAATTTTTGCTTTTTTAGGATCTTTGTGTTTGTTAAATTCGTTATGTATTGTCATGTTTATTTCTTATTAATAATAATTATATAACCATGTTCCTATTATTGCTGGAAGATCTTCTTGAGTTATTAACAGGTTAGTACCATGACCTCCTGTTTGGTATAATTTTATTTCTTTTTGTTCAGTATTTACTGCATTATATATTTTTGTTGCTGCAATTGCAGCATCTTTGTCATCCATACTTGCGATAACTAAAATAGGCCTATCATAAAAAGGTGCATAATCTAATGCATTTAATCCATGATATTCTTCTCCTGCAGAAATAAGAATAAGGTTGTCAATTCGTGTATCTTGTACTGCATGTTTTAATGCTGCATTGGCACCGATACTTGCACCAATGACTGTTATTTGTGTGTATCCTTTACTTTCTAAAAAATCAATTCCTGTTTGAACGTCTATTATAATCTTTTGCCAATCTGATTCTGTAAATGTTGTATAGTTTAAATCACTGTTGCCATGTCCCCTAAAATCTAATGCAAGAGCTGAATAACTATTTTTCATAATTGTTGGAAGTAATGTGTCATATTCATATTTATCCCCCCCAACCATATGAAGTAAAAGTACTGCATTATACCCTGCATTAGTTTCATAATATTTTGCAGTAAGATTTATTTCATCAGATGTTGTTAATGTTATCTCATTGGGGTCTTTAGGAATTGTTGTTTCAGTTCCGCAACTTGAAAGAAAAAATAATAATATTATAATTCCAATATAGGTTCGGTTCATATTTGTGTAGTAATTTACTTTGTTTTTATACTTTATGAAACTTATCTTCTTAGCTTATTTTTATTTGTTGAAAATACTCCGTTGCTTGCAACGAATGGGTTATTTAAAATAAATTTTCGAAGGGTATTTTCAATATTAAAAATCACAATCGCCAATAATACTTCGCCCCTTTGGGCGATTGAGATTTTTATTTATATTTTTTTGAAGCAAACGTTTAAATATTCCCTTTCTTTTTATTAGAATTATGGTTGGTACTAAACGAAAAACAATTATTCCTAAAGCAGCTGTTGCACGTATTCTTTTTACTGCAGGAGCTAAACGTGTGAGTGCTGATGGTGTTGATGCTTTTACAGAAATTCTTGAAACAATAACTCTTGAAATAGGTCACCAGGCAGCACGAATTGCAAGTCATTCTGGTAGAAAAACAGTTCAAGAAGGAGATATACATCTTGCGGTGAAAAAGTGAGTTTTTTTCTTCAATTTTCAGCATTGCCTCGTTTTTTGAAAATAGCGTACACATTTGCAGTATTATTCATTATTCTTCATTTTTTTATTTTAAGTGCTTTTTTGTATTGGCAATTTGTTGAACCAGATACTCTTACATTTAAAGCATGGTTCAAAGCACCTATGCATCTTGATTCTTTCGATAGTTTTACTATGGCAGCAGTTTTTTTTGTAGGTTTTATGATATTACAACTTATTGGATTATTTTTATTTAGCTCTTGGGTGTTCAAACAAAACAAGAAAATATATTATCTTGTAGTAATTATGGTTGTTATAGGTATATGGACATATTTTTTGATTCCAGCTTTGATTATTTTAATATTAATGCTTCCTGAGAAATCTTTGCATCATTTTGGATTATTAAGTTTTGAAGATCTATTTTAAGATGAATTCATTATAATTTTTCTTCTCCATAACATTTATAAATCTCTTCTTGTTTCGAAGAAATATCTTGTTAGAGAACAAGAGACCTATGAGTGATGAAGGCATGTATGTGCCGGAATGAGGTAAAAAATTCTATATTTTTACCTATACTAACGGAGGAAGAAATTATGGCAGAAGCAGATAATGTATACGAAATTGTTGAAGTTGCACGTGCAACAGGAAAAATCAAAAAAGGATCTAATGAAGTAACAAAAGCATTGGAACGAGGAGAAGCAAAATTTATTGTTGTTGCAAAAGATGTTACACCAGCAGAAGTTATTATGCATCTTCCACTTCTTGCAAAAGAAAAAGGAGTTCCTTGCGCTGAAGTTCCAAGTAAAGAACAATTAGGTGCAGCAGCAGGATTACCTGTTGGTACTGGTGCAATTGCAGTTGTTATTGAAGGAGACGCAAAGAAACTTATCGATGCACTCAAATAAGGGATGTACAATGGCAGACGAAAAAAAAACAGATTCAAAACCTGAGTTAAAACCTCAATCAAAACCAGAATTAAAATCTGATTCAAAACCTCAATCAAAACAGCAACCAGCAGAAGAAGTTAAAAAAGGTAGTGTTATATTTTCTCAAGCTGTTCCAGCACGAGTTGAAGAAGTTATTGGCAGAACAGGAACTCGAGGAGAAGTTACACAAATTCGTTGTAAAGTTTTAGAAGGATTTGATAAAAATAAAGTTTTGAGACGAAATGTACGAGGACCAATTCAGAAAAATGATATTTTAATGTTACGAGAAACAGAAATTGAAGCACGTCCACTCAATAAAGCAGGACGAGGCAACGTATAGGTGATTTAAATGAAATGCGTATTTTGTGGCAAGGAAATCCCGCGAGGATTAGGAAAAATGTTCGTCCGCAAAAATGGGCAAATTTTATGGTTTGATGCTAGTAAATGTCAAAAAAATTATCTTCCACTCCATAGAAAACCTGTGAATTATAAATGGACAACATCATATTTGAAAGGAGCAGCAGGGGTTGCATTGAAAAAAGCAGAAACAAGTGGTGAATAATTATGATAGAGCAAACGCTTGTATTAATTAAACCTGATGGTGTTGAGCGTGGCCTTATCGGTAAAATTATTTCCCGCTTTGAAAATGTTGGATTGAAAATTGTTGGCATGAAGTTGGTGAAAATTGATAAAGAATTTTCCAAAAAACATTATGCTGCACATGTGAACAAACCTTTTTACAAAAGTTTGGAATCTTTTATTACTTCTGGACCTGTTCTTGCAATAGTTCTTGAAGGGATAGAAGTTGTTGAACTTGTTCGAAAAATGGTTGGTGCAACAGAGCCAAAATCAGCAATACCAGGAACTATTCGAGGAGATTTGAGTCATCATTCTTATGGGTATGCTGATGCAAAAGGGATTTCAATTAAAAATTTGATTCATGCATCAGGCTCAAAAGATGACGCAAAAATTGAACTGGGATTATGGTTTACAAAAAATGAACTTGTGAATTATACAACTGTTCATGAAAAACATACTTTATAAAATTAAATAATTATACAATTAGACAAACTGGGTGAGAATTTATGGGAGAAAAAATGGCTGATCGCGTTATGCGATTAATGGCACATCAAGATAAAATTAGAAATATTGCAATCTGTGCTCATATTGATCACGGAAAAACAACTTTTTCAGATAATCTTCTCTGCGGTGCAGGAATGATGAGTGAAGAACTTGCAGGTAATGCACGAGTTCTTGATTTTCATGAAGACGAAATTGCACGAGGTATTACTATTGATGCAGCAAACGTTTCAATGGTTCACAATTGTGATGGCCAAGAATATTTAATTAATCTTATTGACACACCAGGTCACGTTGATTTTGGTGGAGACGTTACACGAGCTATGCGTGCAGTTGACGGATGTATTGTTCTTGTTTGTGCAGTTGAAGGTATCATGCCTCAAACAGAAACTGTTTTGAGACAAGCATTGAAAGAACGAGTTAAACCTATTTTATTTATTAATAAAGTTGACAGATTAATTAAAGAATTACAATTGACTCCTGAAGCTATGCAGGAACGATTTGTTAAATCAATTACTGAAGTTAATCGTTTGATTAGGCAAATTGCAGGCGATGAATATGGAGATAAATTTGCAGTTAATGTTGTTAATGGCAGTGTTTGTTTTGGAAGTGCATTTCATAACTGGGCATTATCAATTCCATATATGCAGAAAAAAGGAATTACCTTTAAAGAAGTTATAAACGCATATACCAGTTCAGATGCTGATGCACATAAAGCATTAAGAAAAAAAGCACCTATTCATGAAGTTATTCTTAATGCAGTTATTACTCATTTGCCAGATCCAGTAGTTGCACAAAAATATAGAATTCCAAAACTTTGGCGAGGAGATCTTGAATCTGAAGAAGGTAAGGGATTACTTGCATGTGATGCTAAAGGACCATTATTTTTTGTTATTACAAAAATTGTTGTTGATCCACAGGCAGGAGAAATTTCTGCAGGTCGATTGTTTGGAGGAACTGTTCAGAAAGGAATGGAAGTCTATTTGAACAGAGCAAAACAAAAACTTCGTGTTCAACAAGTTTTTATTTACAATGGTGCAAAGCGTGAAATTGTTGATCATGCAACAGCAGGAAACATTGTTGGTGTTGCAGGGTTAAAAGCAATGCCTGGGGAAACAATTACGATAAATCCTACAGATCCATTTGAAGAAATTTTGCACATTTTTGAACCAGTTGTTACAAAAGCAATTGAGGCAAAAAAACCAAGTGATCTGCCACGACTCATTGAAATTCTTCGCATGGTTCAGAAAGAAGATCCATGTATTAGAGTTAAAATTAATGAAGAAACTGGGGAACATCTTATGAGTGGGATGGGTGAATTACACCTTGAAGTCATTGAAAATAGGATTAAGACTGAAAAGGGACTAGATATCCAAACAAGCCCTCCAATTGTTGTTTATCGTGAAACTATTAGTCGAGAATCACCAATTTGTATGGGAAAATCTCCAAACAAACATAACCATTTGTTCTTTAAAGTTGAGCCAATTTCTCCGGAAATGCTTGATGCAATGAAGAAAGGTGATTTGCCTGTCAATGCTCGATTGAAGAAACAGGATCTTGTTATGCGAGACAAACTTGTTCAGCTTGGTTTTGATTCAAAGCTTGCGACAAAAGTTAAGGGTTTCTTTAATTATAATGTGATGTTTGAACAAACTAAAGGTCAGATCCATCTTGGAGAAATTATGGACATGATTCTTGATATGTTTGAGGATGTCATGAACGCAGGTTCATTAGCTCGAGAACCATGTTTTAAAATTATGGTTTCATTGATGGATTGTAAATTACACGAAGACGCAATTCATAGAGGCCCTGCACAGTTGTATCCCGCTGTTCGAGAAGGAATTCGAGAAGCAATGAATGCAGCTGCACCTGTTTTATTTGAACCTGTACAAATTTTGCAATTTGAAGCACCTGTTGAGTATATGGGAGAAATCTCTAAGCTTATTGGAAATAAACGAGGACAATTGCTTGAAATGGAACAAAATGGTTCAATGATTGTTGTCAAAGCAAAGATGCCAGTTGCTGAAATGATTGGTATGAGTAACGACTTACGATCTGCAACAGGCGGAAGAGGAACATCATCTGTTATTGACCAGATGTTTGAGAAACTTCCAGGTGAATTGCAGAATAAGATTGTGACGCAAATCAGAAACAGAAAAGGACTTACTGAGAATCAGTAAGCATTTTTTTTAATTTTTATTTTTAAATTTTTATTTCATTTCTATTCTAAAAAATACGCCAGGTCTTACTGCTAATTGTGTGTCAATGCCTGTGTCGAGTTCTGTGGCAACACCTGTCACAACTGATTCTCTTTTGTATCCAAGATAAAGTTTTGTGGTTCCTGTTAAACTTTCATCTGTAAACCATACATGCTGTTCTGCATCTACTTTAAATTGGCCATATTGTCTTTTTTCTGTTGTATATGCAGTTGTTATTCGAAATTCTCCTTGGAGGTCATCAGCGATGCTTGTAATAAGGGAGCTACTTAATGTGAGGGAGCTGTCTAAAAATGTTGCATTGTAGCCAATTCCTGCTCGAGGAATCATCTCATTATTTTTTAAAAGCCATTGTCCTTCTATTTGGAACCCATGATAATTTCCAATACTTAGTATTTGTAATAATAATTCAGTTGGTGTTTTATCATATCCAATTAATAATCTGTTTCTTGCAAGATATCCAATAGGGAATTTATCACCAAGAATATTTGTTCCAACCAATTTTGTTTCATTCATTACTCCAGCTGTATTCGGAAATGCCTCTACTTTTCCAGATATTGCTGCTTCTGCTGTTGTTGAAAATACTGTTGCTATTATTGCTGCTAATCCTGTTGTTGTTTTCATTGTTGTCACTTCCTTACTTTTTGTTACTTAAGGGTAATCTCTATGGTATATTTAAGTATTACCTCCCCTTAATGGGGGAGAAATAATTACTTTTAAATAGGAGAAATGATTTCTTTAACATATGAATACAAAACTTTTGGAAGAAATTGGTCTTACAGAATCGGAAGCAAAAATATATTTTGCACTATTAGAATTAGGGAGTTCCAGTACTGGACCAATTGTAGAAAAATCTGGTGTTGCAAGTTCTAAAGTGTATGAATTATTGGAAAAACTGAGTAGTAAAGGGTTAGTGAGTGTTTTTGTTGAATCAGGCGTTAAGCATTTTGAAGCTGCTTCACCTCAGCGAATTATGGATTATTTAAAGGAGAAAAAAGTAACACTTGATCTTCAGGAAAAAGAAATTCAAAAATTATTACCTGAATTAGAACTTAAAAGAACACTTGCAAAGTATAAGACAGAAGCAACAGTCTTTCGTGGTATGAAAGGATTGGAAACTGCTTTTGAAGATGTGTTTAAAGTATTAAAAAAAGGAGATATAGTTTATACTTTTATTGTTGGGGATCTTGATGATCGTTTAACAACTTTTTTTGTTCGACAATATGTTAAAAGGAAAAAAGTTGGTATTAAATCAAAAACCATTTTTTCAGAAGCAGGAAGAAAATCTTATAATGCAAGGGATCTTTCTACATTTGAAGGTAAAATTCTTACTCACGCTGCGACATCTCCAGCAACAATTAATATTTATGGACAAAAAGTAATTATGCGAATTGGAAATTCTGAAGAAGTTATTGCGATTATGATTAATAATAAAAATCTTGCAGAATCATTTATGCAACAGTTTAATGCGTTATGGAATCAAGATGTTAGTGTTGTTAAAGGCATTCCAGCACTTACTCTTGCTCTTGATAAATATCTTAATGGACTTCAACCGGGTGAAAGTTATAATGTTTTAGGAGCAACGTTTGGTGTTAAAGATTACTCTTTTTATAAAAAAGAATATGCAGATGCCTTCAAAAAAATACATGAAAAGAGAACAGAAAAAGGTATTGGTGCAAGACTCTTATTTCAACAAAGAGACCCTTCAATGATTAATACCTTTTTAGAAGAAGTGTATTGCAAAAAAAATGAAGCTAAAATACTTCCGTATAAAACAAAATTTCCTGTTGCTATTCTTCCTTCTCAACAACAAACACTGATTATTGTTCACGAAAAAGAACCTTCAATGATTACAATTAATAATAAAGAAGTTTCAGGAGCTTTTCAAAAATATTTTGATGAATTATGGAATCAAAATACAATTGTTGTACGGGGGTATGATGCTATTCAGAAACTGTTTGAAGAAACACTTGATGCACAAGAACTTGACTTTATTGGTGCTCGGGGGTATTTTATTGATAATAGGTCAAAGTTTATTGATTGGTGGGAAAAACAAGCTATACAAAAAGGACTTAAAATGAGGAATATAGTTGATATTGAAACAAAAGGACATCGAATTACTACATTTCCTTTTGCAGAAACACGATATTCTATTCCAAAAGAGTATAGTAATCTTAGTGTATTTTGGATCTATAATAATAAAGTAGTTATTAGTAATTACATGCAGAAAGAACCCTTTGCTCTAGTGATCGAAAATAAAGAACTTTATGCATTGTATAAAGAGCAGTTTAATGCATTATGGAATCAGGATGTGGTTGTCCATAAAGGAGTTGATCACATTCAGGCTACATGGAACATGATGTTAGATGAACTTCAATCAGGTGAAGAGTATTTTGTTCTTGGTGCATCATGGCAAGGTCAAACAAAACAAATTCAAGATTTTTTTATTGATTTTCATACGCGAAGAATTCAAAAGAAGGTTCATGCAAAATTTCTTTTTGTTTCTGGGACTCAAGATATGCTTTCTCAACATAAGAAGTTGTACTACACACTTTCCCAGTTTAAATTTCTTCCTTACACCGTATATGAAGGTATGCAGATCAATCTTTATCATAATAAAGTTCTTATGTTTGTTTGGAGAGAAAAAGATCCGCTTGTTTTTGTTATAAATGATCCAATAGTTTATAAAACTTTTAAGGCGTATTTTGATACTTTGTGGATGAGTTCTGCAGAAAAATAAATAAAAACTGTTTTTGTATTCTTTAAAATTATTTTTATACTTTTTTTATTTTCATTTTATCATCTACTTTAAACCCTTCTAATGGTCCAAATGATATAGTTTCTTTAGTAAGCAGATGATAAGCAGCGGTCATACTGGGACTGTGACTAATAATAATTGCATTTTGATTTTGTTGAAGTTTTTTCATTGTTTCTTTTATCAATGTAATTAATTCGTTTCCTGATTCATGTTCTAAATTAGCTTTGTTGTCAATGATAGGTTCTGTATTTGTAAGAAATAAAACTGTTTCCTGAGTTCTTTTTTTTTCTGATGCAATTCCTATACCAAATGTAGGAAGTATTTTTGCGAGTTCTTTGCATTGTTCTTCACCTTTCTTTGTAATTCCGCCGGTGAGTATGCTCTTTTGTGCATGACGTAAAATAAAAATTTGTTTCATGTTTTTTCTTAATTTCTTAAGGTTTTTTAATCTTTTGATTCACAAACTTAAAAAAGGGCAAGAATTTGCAGTTTTATAGGGAGGTGCTATTAATGGCAGAGAAAGAAAATAAAGAAATAAAAGAACAAAAAATAGAAGAAAAAATAGAACAAAGCGATGATAAACAATTATTTACTATAACCACACAAAATATTTGGAAAATTACAACTGTGGTGTTGGCAATTATTGTTATTGCATTGTTAATACAAAATTCAAAATATAGAGGAACAGCACAACAAGAGGGAACAGAGATTGTTGATGGTACTGAAGATGAAGTTGTAGGAGAACCAGCAATTCTTGATATGACTATTTCAGATGCTGATTATGTTGAAGGATCAGAGGATGCTCCTGTTACAATTATAGAATATAGTGACTTCCAATGTCCATATTGTAAAAGATTTTATGAGCAGTCATTGTCAAGCATAGAAACAAATTATGTTGAAACTGGAAAGGTTAAAATTATTTTTAGACATTTTCCTCTTAGTTTCCATCAAAATGCTTTAACAGCTGCAGAAGCTGTAGAATGTGCAGGTGAACAAGACAAATTTTGGGAAATGCATGACAAACTCTTTGAAAGTGGTTCTGGCGATGGTACAGGACTTTCAGCAGATGATGTTAAAGG
>JBAZCJ010000005.1:0-16503 GCA_041671005.1 Candidatus Woesearchaeota archaeon
TATCGTAAATATATGTTTGGTGTAGTTCTATTTGCGGTACCCATCCTAATGCATTCCATTTGAACTGATTTTTTCTGTTTATTGATGTAGATACTGCAAGTCCTTCTTCAGAATGATATTGTGCTAACTCATCTATTCTTTGGTTTAAATAAGATATTGTATTTTGTCTTTCTTTATTTATAGGGGGTGTTACTCTTTTTAATACTCCAAGCTCACTTAATCTTTCTTCTACCTGTAGTTGATTGTATACTGCAACGAGAATGTCTATTGGTGCTTCTGGTCGATCTCCTGCTAAAAGCTTTGATTTTAATTCTATTGTTTCTCTTTTTATTCTTGCTTCATCGTATGCGCTGACAATACTATCTATTGTTACCATTATCGTGAAGAAATGAATAATAGTTTTTAAAGGTTAAGTGGAATTTGTAGGGAATTTTTTAAATGATTTTACATTACTTCAAAATATGGATATGCTCCCTAAATGTTATATACGTTCCTCGTCTGTTAAAGGACAGTTTGTCGGTAAAAATTTAGCAGGAATTATTACTGAAGTTGATTTAAAAAATCATCCTGATTTTGCATTTATTTTGTTAGCGATACAAGATGAGCAATTATTAGGATATGCAGGGTTTATAGATAATTTTCGTTCTTCATTGGTTGAAGTTGAACCTTCTTTGTTGGAATTAAAGATGTTAAACGTTGATTTTCCGTACTTTCAAAGAGGTGTTGCGACTGCGTTGTTAGATTATTCTCATGCTTTATCTCAAGAACGGGGAAGACGATTAATTTTACGACCAGAAAGACCGTTTGGAGGATATGTCTTAAAAGGGGGTTCTATTGAACCATATCCCTTAGAAACAAAAGAATTGCATGCAATGTATATGCGACACGAATTTAGGCAGTTTACACCTTTAGAAGTTGATGACCTTGCTCGAAAATTGGATGAGCATTACTTGGTTTGTAATTTATGGGGAACAGGCATTAATCCCGAGACAGCTCAAATGACTGACATAAAAAGATATTCTTATGACCCGAAAGAAGTAGCAGAACGTTTATTTCATATTTCATTTGAAGATAAATTACATATTTGGGCGGAAGTTTTAATTCGACAATATGGCAATGCAAGTGCATTGGATTCTAACAGAAAACATCATAGAGAAAAAGTTGAAGCGTATTTGGTTGCTGAATAAATTATACTCTATATCTTATTGCTTCAAATCTAACTTTAATTTCTGAATTGTCTGGTAATACATAATTCCCTGTACAATCTCCCGCACAATGTTCTATGGTTCCTATACACCCTATACGTTGATAAGCGGGATGTCTTTCTTCAGCTACTTGCCAGGGTCTTAATCTTGTTCTAGCCCATAAATAACTTTTAGAATCTCTTAATTCTAATACGGGATGTCCATCATGTTCCCTAATTTGTGTTATGTCTACTGTTGTAAATCCACCGCTATCTTTACTATCGCTAATTTCAGGGTGTATAAGAAATAATCTTTGTTGTTCTGTTAATGAATTATAGTCTATTTGAGAACCATATCTTTTACTCAGTGCTTCAATTAATGCGTCCATTTTTATTGTAACTTTTAACTTATTTATAAATTTATTTCTTTTTAGTGGTAACATTTTCTTTCACAACCTTTAAATATAACTTCTATCTACCTTAGTGTCATTCTGTTGAGTTAAGGTCAACGGGAACTAAAAGATTTAAAAAGGGGCAATGATTTCCAGGAGTACGTGATTATTCATGACATGTAAAGACAAATGTTGCAAAGAACATAAAACAGAACATAATCAAGAACAAAAAGAAAGTTGTTGCAAAGATAATAAAGAACAATCTTGCAAAGGTCATAATTCACAACAAGGATGTTGCAAAGAACAGCATTCTGAAAAAAAAGAATGTTGCAATCAAGATAACCAGCAAACCAAAAGTCAGTCACAGCCAGAACACCTCTTGGCTGATTTGACTGACACTCTTCAGCGCCTTCAGGCAGAATTTGAAAATTATAGAAAACGCAGTGATCGTGAATGTAATGAATTTCGACAATATGCAAATAAAAAACTGATTCAAGATTTGCTACCGTTATTAGATAATTTTGATCTTGCACTGAAATCAGTTAAAGATGAAGGATTTAGGCTCATATATTCCCAACTATTAGAGATACTGGGCAAATATGGATTGAAGAAAATTTCCTGTGAAGGAAAATTTAATCCGAAAATCCATGAAGCCCTCTTGCAAGAAGTCTCTGATAAAGACCAGGGAACTATATTGGAGGAACTGCAAAAAGGTTATATAGTAGGAGAAGTCGTATTGAGACCAGCGAGGGTTAAAATCGCATGGAAACCTTTGAACGAGAAAACTTCAAACACGTCAACATAACAAAACATACGCCAGAAAATATTATTGCAGAATTTGGCAAAGAATGCACACGGTGCAACCATTGCTGCAAAGTTGATTCTGGAATTTTGTTTGTAGATGACATTACACGCATTGCAGATTATTTGCACATGCCACGTGATGAATTTGTGAAAGAGTATCTCGAAGAACACGAACGTTTTCATACAAAGTGCTGGAAGCTCAAGCAAATTAAGGCAGACAAGCCTTATGGACAATGCATCTTGCTTAAAGAACACGGATGTTCAGTTCATGAGGCTAAACCAACATATTGCCGGCTGTTGTCAACAGCAAGCAAACATGGTGAACAATTGGCTGTTTGGTTTGCATTGAACAATTTTGTTAACCCTCATGATCCAGAATCCATTCGACAATGGGCTGTGTACCTCAAGACGCATCCGACAATCCCAGGTGGTAACCTGCAGGACCTTATACCAGATAAGGAAAAACTGCGGCGCATCCTGAGCTATGAACATTTACAGTAAACACAGAATAAATACATTGGAGGAATGGAAACATGGGAAAAATAATTGGAATTGATTTAGGTACAACATTTTCAGCAGTTGCTGTTATGGAAGGTGGGAAAGCCACAATTATTCCAAATGCTGAAGGAAAACGAATTACACCATCTGTTGTCAGTATTACTGAAGATGGAGAAATTCTCGCAGGAGACACAGCTCGAAATCAAGCTATTGCTAACCCAAAAAATACTGTGCGCTCTATTAAGAGACATATGGGTGAAGATTTTAAGGTTACAATTCGTGACAAAGAGTATTCTCCTCAACAAATTTCAGCAATGATCTTACAGAAACTTAAAAAAGATTCAGAAGCATATCTTGGTCAAAAAATTACTCAGGCAGTTATTACAGTTCCTGCATATTTTTCAGATAGTCAGAGACAGGCAACAAAAGACGCAGGTAAAATTGCAGGATTAGAAGTTTTACGAATTATTAACGAACCAACTGCAGCATCTTTGGCATATGGATTAGACAAAACACATGAACACACAATTTTAGTTTTTGATTTTGGTGGAGGAACATTCGACGTTTCTGTTTTGGAACTCAGTGATGGAGTTTTTGAAGTTAAAGCAACAAATGGTAATAATTACCTTGGTGGCGATGATATTGACGATATGCTTATTGATTGGATGGCAAAAGAATTCAAAGCAAAACACGTTATTGATTTAAGAGAAGACAGTGTTGCTCACCAGCGATTGAAAGAAGCAGCTGAAAATGCAAAAATTGAATTGTCCAGTAAACTCAAAACAACAATCAATTTACCATTTATTACAGCAGATAAATCAGGACCAAAACATTTGAACGTTGAACTCACTCGAGCTAAATTTGAACAAATGATTGAACCTATTTTGAGAAAACTTGAAGAGCCAACAAAGAAGGTTTTGAAAGACGCAAAACTCGATAAATTGGTTGATAAGGTTATTTTTGTCGGTGGTTCAACACGAATCCCAACAGTACAAGATCTTGTTAAAACTTTGATTGGGAAAGACGGAGATAAATCTGTTAATCCTGATGAAGCAGTTGCACTTGGTGCAGCAATTCAAGCTGGAGTTCTTGCAGGAGAAGTTAAGGATATTCTTCTCTTAGACGTTACACCTTTAAGTCTTGGATTAGAAACTCTTGGAGGAGTATTTACAAAACTCATTGATAGAAATACAACTATCCCAACAAAGAAATCTCAGATTTTCAGCACAGCTGCTGATAATCAGACCGCAGTCTCTATTCGAGTATTCCAAGGAGAACGTCCAATGGCAACAGACAATAAATTGTTAGGTCAATTTGATCTTATTGGCATTCCTCCAGCACCTCGAGGCATACCACAAGTTGAAGTTACATTTGACATTGATGCAAACGGGATTGTTAATGTTTCTGCAAAAGATATGGGAACTGGAAAACAGCAGAAGATTACTTTGACTGCATCAACAAATCTCACTGAACAAGAAATTGAAAAGATGAGAAAAGAAGCAGAACAATATGCTGATCAGGACAATGCACGAAAAGAAGAGATTGAAACACTCAATGAAGCAGATACTTTGCTTTATTCAACAGAAAAAACAATGGAAGATATGAAAGGCAAAGTTTCTGATGCAAAACTTGAGGCAATCAAAACTCCTCTTGCTGACTTGAAAGAACTTATGAAGTCTGAGAAAAAAGATACTGAAGCACTTAAAGAAAAAATTAAAGTGCTCAATAAAGTTGTTCAAGACGCAGCTGTTGAAATGTATCAGAAAGTCAACGAACAAGAACAGGCTAAACAACAAGCGCATGAAAAGGGTAAACCACATCATGGTAAAGGAAAAGGCCCTAAAGATGATAATGTTGTTGATGCTGATTACAAAGTAGAGGAATAATTTTTAAATTCCCTCTTTATTTTTTATTTTTATGGCAACTTTTGATGAGGTTATTGGTGTTGCAAAACGCCTGAGAAAAGAATGTCCATGGGACGCACAGCAGACATTTGATGGTTTTCATAGGTTTATTCTTGAAGAAGCACAAGAATTTGAACATGCTGTACAACATGAAAGTAAAGAAGAAATTAAAGAAGAGCTTGGTGATGTATTCTGGAATTGCTGTGTCTTAACAACTATTGCAGAATCAGAAGGGCTTTTTACCATGGATGAACTGCTTGAAACGATCAAAACTAAAATGATTCGTCGACATCCACATGTATATGGTACTGAACCAAAAACGTTAGAATCTATTCATCAGAAATGGCAGGAAATAAAAGTAATGGAGAAAGCTGAAAAAGCTAAACGAAAAAATGAAACTTCCAACACGCGAACAATGTGAAAAATATTTTGAAACTTATCATGCGCTTGATAATATTAAAGCGCATTGTTATATGGTAAATAAAGTAACTATGTTTATAGCAAGAAAACTTGTTCAATCTGGAGAAAAAATTAATCTTGATCTTGTGGATAGATTATCGTTATTGCACGATTTATTCAAACCTGTTGTTATTAAAAATATTGTGACAGACGAAACATTCAAATGTCATCCAACTCCAGAACAAATAAAATTTTGGAAAGAAATGCAGGTAAAATATCCAGATAAACATGAAACAGAAGTTTTTTATGAAGAATTTAAACATATTTTTTCTGAATTTGCAGCACTGATGCTGCATTATGGCGATCATGATATTTTTACAACAGAAAAAACACGTGAAGAACAAATTGTCCATTATGCAGATTGGCGCGTACATTTGAACACAATAATTTCATTGAAAAAAAGAACAGATGATTTATTTGTTCGATATAATCAGAAAATTATGTCTCATCCTTTAGGAAAATTGCAATGGGATAAAAGGGTGGCAGATGAATTTGCTGTTGAAAAATCATTATTTAAAAAATTAGATATTGTTCCTAGTGATGTTGAGTGGTTGTTATGAAAACAAAATTAGTTATGTTTGATTATGATGGTGTTTTAGCTAATTCTAATCATCTTCCTAAACAATATTATGACCTTCTTGCTAAAAAAATAGGTTCAAAACGATTTGAAACTTGGGAAGAATGTAGAGAATACATGGAAGTTGATTTTACACTCACTCTCAAACGGTTAGGTATTGTGAACCCTGATGAAGTTAAAATTGCACATGAATTGTTTAAAAGTATGAATAAACATTGGAAAGACTTAGAGTTATTTCCTGCTGTTAAAGAAATGCTTGTAGAACTTAAACAAAGAGGATATATTATTGCTATTGTTACAAACAATAACGAAGAAAGTGTTGTGTATGATCTGAAACGCCACGATGTCATGAAATATTTTGATCATATTATTGATAAAAAATATGGGTATAAACCTGCAACAGATCAAATCATGCATTGTTTGAAAATTACTGGAGTTAAACCAGAAGAAGCAGTGATGATTGATGACATGGATGGGGGAATTATTGCTGCAAAAAATGCAAAGCTCAAAAAAGCTATTGGTGTAAGTTATGGATATCAATTACCATACAGATTACACATGGCTGATGTTATAGTTGAGGCACCTGAACAGATTATGGGGGTCATAGAATGAGCAAAGATTATTATAAAACTCTTGGTGTTGAAAAAAACGCTACTAAAGAAGATATTAAAAAAGCGTACAAAAATCTTGCAAAGAAATATCACCCTGATATGAACAAAGATAAAGGTGCAGTTGACAAATTCAAAGAAGTTAATGAAGCAGCATCTGTTTTAGGAGATGACAAGAAACGTCAGCAATATGATCAGTTTGGAACTGCTGATAATCAAGGATTTTCTAGTTATGATTTTAATGATTTTGGACAAGGATTTGGATTTGATTTTGATGATATTTTTGAAGACTTTTTTGGTGGTAGCAGAAGACGAAGAGGGCCACGAAGAGGAGAAGACATTGAATACGAATTAGAAATTACTCTTGAAGAAGCAGCATTTGGTACAAAAAAACAAATTTATGTTCCTCGTTTAGAAAATTGTAAACTTTGTCATGGCAGTGGTGCAAAATCAAGTGATGCAGTGCAAACTTGTTCTGCATGTCAAGGGAGTGGGACTGTTGTTAAAACACAACGAACTCCATTCGGTATTTTCCAAAGCAGCGGTGTTTGTTCAACATGTCAAGGTGCAGGTAAAGAAATTACTGATGTTTATCCTGCATGTAACGGCCATGGAAAAATACAGGAAGAGAAAAAAGTTACTGTGGATGTTCCAGCTGGTGTTGATACAGGTTCACGATTAAGAATTACTGGTGGGGGACAAGCTGGTGAAAAAGGCGCTACTGCGGGAGATTTATATTTGTACATATCAATTACAAAACATTCAGTCTTTGAACGAGAAGCACAGGATATTTTTATGGAACTTTCTCTTTCATTTAGAGATTGTTCTATTGGTGCAGAGATTGAAGTTCCTACCCTAAAAGGTACTGCGACTATTAAAATTCCTTCTGGAACAAAAGCAAATACTGTATTTAGATTAAAAGGAAAAGGAATTCCTTCTCTTCGTGGATTTGGGACAGGAGACCAATTGGTTAAAATTACTATTGATGTTCCTCAAAGAATGTCCAAAAGACAAAAAGAGCTTCTTGAAGAATTTGATGCAGAATGTAAAAAAGAAAAAGGGTTGTTTGATAGAATTAAAGATGCGTTTTGAAAACGAATTAATACCGCACCTTATCATACTTATTGTACCATTCTTTGAATACTTTTAAACATGCTGGTCGTTCAGTATTTATTTTTTCTAAATGATCTTTCTTTTTTTTGTGTTTAATAACATCATAAATATGCTTGTCAATAAAACCTATATTTTCTGCATCCTGTTTTTTGCATCCATAATAATATTTTTTTATTCGTGCCCAATACATTGCTGCAAGACACATAGGACATGGTTCACAGGTTGTGTATAATACGCAATCAGAAATGTTAAATCGTTTAAGTTTCTTACATGCCCGTTGTATTGCAAGAATTTCTGCATGTGCTGTTGGGTCATTTTTTCTGACAACCTCATTATGTGCACGTGCTATTATTTTATTATTTTTAACAATGACTACACCGAATGGGCCACCGTGATTTAGTTTAATTCCATTTTGCGCTTCTTTAATTGCTTCTTGCATGAACGACATACTTGTTTATTGATTTGCTATTATATATACCTTTTTAAAAAATAAAGAATTTCTTTTTGTATGTTTACGGAAATATATAAAAAACTCTTTAAATCTTATGGTCCTCAAGGTTGGTGGCCATTGTTGGATCATAAAGGAATAAATCCTACAAAAACAGGTGCAATAAATGGATATCATCCAAGACAGTATGATTTTCCTCAAACAGAACAGCAAAGATTTGAAATTTGTGTTGGTGCTATACTAACTCAAAACACCAGTTGGATACAAGTGGAAAAAGCATTGCAGAACCTTGCAGCAGTTACATCTATTACTTCTTCTGATTTGAAATCTCTTGATGAAGAAACAATGAAAAATGCAATTAAACCCGCAGGGTATTTTAATCAAAAGACAAAAAAATTATTATTGTTTATTGAATTTTATGAATCATTGCATGGTAGAACACCTACACGTGATGAGTTGCTTGCAGTATGGGGTATTGGTAGAGAAACAGCTGATTCGATTTTGTTATATGCATTTAATATTCCTACATTTGTTGTTGATGCGTATACACGTAGAATTTTTTCTGCAACAGGTTTAATTGATAAAAATGCAGATTATAATGATATCCAAAAAATATTTGAGGATGTTTTACTAAAAGATGTTGCAGTATATCAAGAATTTCATGCATTGATAGTTGAACATGCCAAAAGGTATTGTAAAACAAAACCAGATTGTGAGCAATGTATTTTACGAACTTATTGTCATTAACAATTTAGTTATAATTGTCTAAAATATCTTTTACTGATTTTACTTCAACATTATTATCATTGAATAATTGGAATAATTCTTTTACTTCATCTGGTTTTTCTTTAAAATTTTGTACGTGAAATACAATTCCCATTAATTGGCCTTCTTGTGCAGTTGTTAAAGATTCTTTTATTGTTTCAAATGTTAACGTATCTTTTCCTACAGTATATAATGCATGAGTCACTTGAAGGACTGTGTGATCTCCATATGTTACTTTTTGGGGTGTACTTAAAAGTCCACTTGCTTCAGCTCCATTTGTTTCATACATTATTTCTTCAGGCATATCATATATGGCATCTGTATCTGTGGAAATTCCTCCTGTATATATTTTTCCAGTAAGACTAATTTGATCTAATAATTCCATCATTTCTGACATGGTCCCTAAATATTCAGGGTTACTTAAATATTCTTCTTGGTTAGTATACCCATTCCAGGTATTTCCATATCCTGGACCATGATGGTGAACTCCTATTTCATGGCCATTTGTTTCCCATGTATTTACTTGTTCTAATCGCGTATTATCTTCAAGAATATATGTTGCCCATTGGGGATTAAATAGTAATGTTAATTTTACATTATATTCGTCTGCTGTTGCAATAAGATTTTCTAAATCAATCCAATATTTTTCAGGTTCTTCTGTTGTTTTTGCATTACTTCCTGATTCCATATGGACAGCAACAAATGCAGTTGTGATTTTTGTTGATTCTTCAGAAGTATTTATTGGAAGAGGTGTTGTATTTTCAGATAATTGTTGCCGTTGATTTTTTGTATTTTCTTTTTCGCATACTATTTTTTCTTGAGGTTGAATTGTTCCATCGTTATCTAAATCGCAATTTGTTTCTTCACTGCATGCTGTCATAATAAGGCATATTAACATAAAATATATGATATATTTGTTCATGATATTTTTATATTCTTCATATTTATATGAGTTGTGGAAAGATTTTTATAATGGCATTGCTTGAAATAGCTTATGAGTGTATTGGATAAACTTAAATTTTGGAAAAAAGAGGATAGTTTTGCTGAATTGGATAAACAAATCAATGCAATGAAACAACAGAATTCTTCTGGGCCTCCTCTTGGATTTGGGACAGGTGATCCTCTTCAGCATTCTATGGACACAGGAATTCCATATGAACATCCTGATGAACAAAATTATTCTGGTGTTGGGTATGGTCTTGAACCTGCACCGGAAAAACCATTATTTTCACGACAGCCTGTGCAACAATCTGGACAACAATTTTCTTCTACAGATTCTCAATCTCAGGGAAGTACAATGCATGCACAAATGGAATTGATTGCTGCAAAACTTGATACAATTAGGGTTTCTTTAGAAAGTATTAATCATAGACTTGTTGCAGTAGAACGTGCATTGCATGTGCAAGACTACGAAGAACCGCCACGAAAAAGAAGAGGCAGTTGGTAATCCATTTAAACTCTACATTCTTCCATTTTTTTCATGCGTATACACTCTCTTAAACTTCAAAATATTCGTTCGTACATTGAAGAAACAATTATTTTTCCAGAAGGATCTCTTTTGCTTGCAGGAGATATAGGGGCAGGAAAATCTACAATTCTTTTAGCCATTGAATATGCTTTGTTTGGCACAAAACGAGGTGAGTTGGAATCTTCTTCTTTATTAAGAAACGGTACTCAGGCTGGAAGAATTGAATTATGCTTTGACATTAATAATTCTATGATAAAAATTGGCAGAACATTGAAACGTACCCCTCTTTCAATTAAACAAGATGCGGGATATATTGTCATTAACAATAAACGCATAGATGCAACTCCTGTAGAATTGCGTGCTCGCGTAATGGAACTTTTGGGGTATCCTAAAGATGCACAATCGCTTACAAAAGATCTGATTTATCGATATACTGTTTTTACGCCACAAGAACAAATGCGCCAGATTATTTATGAAAATAAAGAGACGAGATTAAATACTCTGCGAAAGATATTCAATATTGATAAATATAAAAAAATTAAAGAAAATGCGCAGTTGATTGCAAAAGAATTGCGCATGAAAAAAAGGCTTCTGGATGAAACAGTCACAGATATTTCTCCTCTTGAAGAAAAACGTAAATTGTTTATTCAATTACATAAAGAAAAAGAAGGAGTGTATGCACAAGAATTTTTGCAATTACAGCAAGTACAAGAAACAAAAACTAGATGCAAAACGAAAATTGAAGCAACAGAAGTTCAGCAAAAAAAGCTTCACGAACTTCGACAGCAACACAGTTTTCAAGATATTGAATTGAAAAAAATAGCTGTTCAGCAGATAGGATTAAAACAGAAGCAACATATGCTTATACAGCAAAAAGAAGCACTTAGGTCTCAGCAGATATCAATTCTTGAAAATCCATCAGAAAAATCACGCAGTGTTATTGAACTTGAAAAAGAAATGCTTGAAAAAGAAATTAATGAGTTGCAGCAGGCTAAAAACTCATATATTCAGCAAAAAAAGTCTATTGAAGAAAAATTTCAAATTTTACAAAAAACATCTGCAGTTCTTCAGCAAACATTGAGTCAAAAGCAACAGTATGAACAGCAGTTTCAAGATGTTGAAAAAATAATTATTCTTAAATCCGATGTTCAACTTAAAATTGCAGAATGTGAACAGCAGCTTCAACAGTGTCATGAACACAAAGCAGCAGCAGATGTTTTGAAATTTCATGCTACTAAAACGATTAATGCATTGGCTGCATTGGATGTGTGTACTCTTTGTTTGCAAACAGTAGATCATGAACATAAAGAAAAAATTATTTTTACTCAAACACAGCAGATGCAAGAGACTGAAGAAAAATTATCCTCAATTATTTTTCAAGAACAGCAGAATAATAATATGCTCGTAAAATTGAAAGAACAGTTTAATGAAATTCTTATTTCTGAACAGAAAAAAGCATCCCTTACAATTATTTTGCAAAATCTTACAGAAAAAGAGAAAGAATATATACAAAAAAAAGAAGAAAGTATTCTTCTTGAACAACAGTTAAAAGAATTGAAGCCTCTTGATGAAGTTATTCTTCAAGAAAAACAGACGCAGGTTATTCATTTGAAAGGGTTATTACAAAAGATTGTTTTATGGGAAACTGCTTTGTTGGAACAGAAAAATAGACAGCTTATGATTGCGGATAAAGAACTTCAACAAAAAGAGATTGAAGTTGAACAACAACATCTTGCTGAAGCTATTATCCAAATTCAACAGCAACAACAAGTATTTCAACAGCAGCTTTTAGAATTAAAAGATGTTGAAATTACTTTGGAATTTAATAAACAAGAACTTCAAAAAATTCATGATATTGAAAAAAATTCAGAAATTCTTCTTGCAACTATTAGTAAAGAACTTCAGTATATTGCAGAACAGCAGGAGCATTTAATATTGGAAATTGAAAAAATAAATAATGTTCTCATGAAAATGAAAAGAATTAATGCAACTATTCAATGGTTTGAGGATTATTTTATTCCTCTTGTTTCAACAATGGAAAAACATGTTTTATTGCAGGTTCATTCTTCATTTAATAGTTATTTTACCTCTTGGTTTGGGACACTGATGGGAGATTCTATGACTGCACGGCTTGATGAAAATTTTACTCCTGTAGTTGAGCAAAATGGATATGAAACCGATATTGTAGATTTAAGCGGTGGAGAAAAAACAGCTGTTGCATTATCTTACCGTTTGGCATTAAATAAAGTAGTTAATGATTTTATTTCTACAATTACAACAAAAGATTTTATTATTCTTGATGAACCTACAGAAGGTTTTAGCTCAGAACAACTTGATACAGTTCGAGATGTGCTTGATGCACTTGGATTAAAACAAGTTATTCTTGTTAGTCATGAACAAAAGATTGAAAGTTTTGTTGAACATATTATTCGAATTGAAAAACAAGGGCATGTTAGTAAAATTATAGGTTAATTTGAGAGTAGTTACGTAAATCACAAAATATATATATCTCATCTATTCTAAAAATTGCGTTGCAAGTAGTGTGAGCAGGTGTTTTTGTATGCGTAGTGTTGTTGTGTCATTACTATTCTTATTTCTTATAGCTTCAGTTTCAGCTTTTGAGTTAGAAACAACACAAGAAGCGTCTATTTATGCAAACGAAACTGCAGTGTACACTATAACTGTTACAAATGATAAAAGTATTAGTCAAAATTATGAACTTCTTGTTGGTCTTGATCCTAAATGGAGTTATGAAACTGATCCTATGTCTTACTTATCCAGCTTTACAGTAGACAGTGATTCATCAGTTTCTTTTGAACTTCATATAATTCCAATTTCTCCATTAATTACATCTGGAAAATATATAATTAATATTCCTGTTCGCTCTGCTCCTGATGATGAAAAGGTTGCAGATCTAGTTTTGTATATTAAAAATCCTGATGCATTAACTGGGTATTTACCTTCTTTGAATTTTATGTTTGATGCACAAGAAAAAGTTGATCCACGCCAAACAAATAGAGTAAAATTAGATATTTTAAATCGAAATCCGTTGGATATTCCAGATATGCAGATTGTACTCACAAGTGCTCTATATAATGAAACTCAAACAATCAGCATTGAACCATTAGGATCTACTACTGTTGTTTTTGATGTTGTATATGATGCTCATCAAAAGCCTATGAATGATACATATACTATCACAGTTATGGTTGGAGATAAAACTTTTACACCAATTAGAAAGCAGATTGAAATTATTTCGTATTATGATATTGTTGAAGTACAACACCCTTCACATTCATTTTTCTTTAAAACTACACAAACAACAGAGTACACCAATAATGGGAATAGCGATACTGTGAAAAAAATTACATATCAAACAACAGGACTTCAACAATATTTTACTGATGGAAATCATGAAGGCCAAGTTGTTGAAGAAAGTGGCTTGTTATATTATTCTATGGATGTTCTTTTGCCTGCAGGAGTTCCTGTAACTGTTGATTATTATGTTAATTATCGTCCAATTATTTATTTGCTGTTACTTATAGGGTTAGGAGTTCTTTGTTATTATTACTTTAGAAGTTCTCTTATTATTAAAAAAGAAGTAGTTACAGTTCATCTTGGTAAAGATGGACATACAACATTAAAAATATTACTTCATGTTAAAAACAGAACTATGAAAATTGTTGATGATGTAGAGGTTATTGATAAAATTCCTGCTATTGCTGAAATTGAAAAACATTTTGAAATTGGCACAGTTAAACCAGAAAAAGTGTTGAAGCATGATAAAGCTGGCACAATGTTACAATGGAACATATCTCACTTTGAAGCATATGAAGAGCGTATTATTACTTATAAAGTACATTCCATGTATCAAATTGTAGGGGACTTTAAACTGCCTCCTGCATTGCTTAAATTTAAAAATAAAAAACAGCAGCTGGTTAAAGTGCAGTCAAACTCTATTCGAGTTGGTAAAAAGCTTGAGAATGAGTAAACTATATAAAGAAACTATTGAACTTTTCTTTTAACCCCGCTTAGCTCAATGGTTAGAGCGTTCGGCTGTAGATAATTCGCTTGTAGACTGCGTAGAATCGCTGAATGAAAACAAGTCAGCTGATACCGAAAGGTTCCTGGTTCAAATCCGGGAGCGGGGATTTAACTCCATGTTCAAGTCCGCACTTGGATTTGTGACACATATTCCCACATTTTATGTGAAATGTAGGGAAAATGTGCTCTTTCTTGACAATTTTAGGTAGAATTCACGTTAGGGATCTTAACCTCGAGTTAAGTCCCGGTCTATGGGATTGGACGTGGAGTTTTCAAGTAAATCAACTTAAAAAAGAACATCTTTTTATATTATTAACACACTCTCCTCTTAATATATGATATGGTCTTTCTTGAATAATCCCTGGATTTCAGGAATAGGAGGAGGTTTAATTAGTGGAATTATAGTTTTTTTTGTTACAAATTATATTCTTTCAAGAAAAGAGAATAAGCTTTACCTTCAAAAGATAGATCAAGCAAATTTAGAAGTAATACATATTTTAAAACCTTATGTCACTTCTGAGAAACCATTTAATCTTGAACTATTTAACTCGGTTATTTCTTCTGTTTCTAAAAGATATAACGTTGAATCTAATGATATAATTAAATTAGAAGAAGCACTTAATGAAATAGTTACAGATATTATGCAAACTTCTTTTTTAACTGAAGAACAAAAAGAAACATATTGTAAAAAGCTTTTATCACTCAAACAAACACCAAAACAAATAGAAAAAATAATATATCTAAAAAAAGACGAAACTACTACTGTTTCTTCGAAAAACTTTAGTTTAGTCTTAGCAATGACTACTGTTTTAATTACGATGCTAACAATGATGTTCTTTTCTTTTCGAGATTCAATGACAAATTTTTCTCGAACGCCTACTTCCTTTATGATTCTTGTAACATCTATCCCTATATTTTTGACTCTTGTAATGATGATGATGTTAGATATGAGAAAAAAATTGAAATTAAAACTTAAGGATAGTCAAGAAAAAGAATAAAATGGTAGAAACACTTATATTAGATTTTGATTTAAACGATGATGAATTAAAATATAATTTAATTAGGATAATTTATGAAAGAGAAAATGATAAAGGTGTTTCGCCTTTTGAATGTAGTGGTGATTTACAAAGAGTACATAACTTAGATAATTACATACCTATTGAGAAAAGAAGATATTTTTTGCTTTATAATGATAATAATCAAGCTATTTTCAAAAAAAGGCTTCTATCTTTGCTTCAAGAACTAATAAATGATGGTTGGGTTATTAAAGGAACTCCTAAAGGAGAATCATTTTATGGACTTACATCAAATGGTAAAGAAAAATTTCAGAAGGGTGAATTTAACGATTGGAAGCAAATAACTTCTAATTTAATTGAAACCGTTTTACCATTATTACCAAATGACTTACTTAAAGAATACTTTAAAGAAGCTTGGGTATGTTATCATAACCAAAGATTGAAAATTGCACCGATCTTTTTATTAGGTGCTGTTTCTGAAGGAATAATAATGCATTTATTGCAAGAATATGAACAGTTTGTCATAAAAAATTCATTGCCGTCTTTCTCATTATCAAATGGAATTGCTAGGGATTTTTCTAAATTTCTTCTTCATTTTGAAACTAATAACGTGAAAAAAGAAATAAAAAAAACTACAACTCTTTCAAAAGAAGACTGTAACGCACTGAACGAATTAGAAAATTATTGTGCTTTTTTCTTTAATATTTATAGGCATAGCAGAAACGATACAGGTCACCTTAAACCAATAGAAATTACAAGAGAGATGATTAAAGTTTATTTTGTTTCCTTTAAAAGATATATAGAGTATGTTTCCTTGATTATAATGATATTAAATAAAAAACAATAAGATGAAAATTGAGAGTTTCTGATGCAAATATTTTAGAAACTTATTTGAAGAAGTTCAGTTTTATCCTTTAAATGGCAATCTCATTTCAATTTATTCTAAATCAAATGTGGATAGCAACATTATTTCCTGTAGGATTATTACAAATTTTACCTGCAATTACTTTAATTGCAATTGGTTGGATTGTTGAAGTAAAATATACTTCAAGAATTACTTTATTTGCTAATGCAATTGCACTTTCTACTTATTTTTATCAATTTCAAAATCTCAAAGTGTGGATTATATATTATATTAATTTTGTAACTATATTGGGAATTATTGCAATTATAAGTTATATATTAAAAGAAAAATTAGGGATAAGAAAAGCGGGTTTACCTAAA
>JBAZCJ010000005.1:16513-27122 GCA_041671005.1 Candidatus Woesearchaeota archaeon
ACCTAAAGAATTTTATGATATTGCTCGGATTGGTGGTTCTGTTATTTCAGGATTGCTCTTATTATATGGTTTGAATATACAATATGGTTGGTTATAAACAATAACATTTGGTTTGTATTAGTCTTCTTGCTCTTCAATAGCACCAGAATTTAGACTCTCATTTTCTAGTAGTAACAACTCAATAATCTTTATAAGTTAGATATCTTTCTTTGACTTAATGGTAAATGATGAAGGTTTGGCTACTAGATTGAAGAGGATGGGTAGAAGAGGCTGGACTTTAAAACCGTATAACATGTGGGGAAAAGATAAGCCTTGTCCACCAAGATTAGTTGTAAATGTATATCAAGGATGTGAATTTGCCCATAAATATTGTTACATTGCTGATTGTGTAAAACCACAAGAAGGGTTTAGAGAACATTTACAAGATAGAATTAGAGAAGCCAAAAGATTAGGTTTAGAAGACGTCTTTGTTATTGTTTCTTCTAGCACAGATCCGTTTCAGCCAATTGAAAGAGAAAAAAGAGATTCACTTTTTGCTTTAGACTCTTTGCTTTCAAATGGTTTTCCTGTTTTAGTTATGACTAGAAATCCACAAATATTATTAGAAAAAGAATATCGAAAAGTAATTGAGAATCCAAGATTATACGTTGATGTTTCTGTTCCATCAACTCATGAAAATGATCCAGATTCTGTTTTTTATAGTGCAATTGCTCCTTCACTAGATGGAATTTTTGGAGCAATCAGAGAACTTTCTGATACGGGAATATATGTAAGAGTAAAAGTTGAACCTATTGTTCCAACTACAAATATGATTCATGGACAAACTGAAGAAGAAATTAAAGAAGTTATTAGACGTTCAAAAGATGCAGGTGTAAAAACAATAATTTCAAAAACAATGAGACTAAATGAGCATGTTCCAAGAGGGTTGTATGATGCATTAATTGTATATTACCAGTCTAATGGAGAAAGAGAAAGTTATGGTAATACTACTAATTTAGTTTTAAGATCAGAATTGAGAAGACAATTATTACAACCAGTTTATGAAGCATCTAGAGAATATGCAATCCCATTTTGTGCTTGTGTTGATGCAGATGTTTTTTCAGAAAGAACAGTTAGTTGCAGATTTGAAAAATATTAATTCTCCTTGCTTCACAGTAATAACAGAAAACATTAATCCTCGTCGGTAATTTTCACAAGTTATATAAACTTTGAAGTTTATAGTATTATAAAATAATAGAGAAGCCACTATGGGCATCAACAAAGTGTCATGATTAGGGAGCGGGGATTAGACAGTGTGTTCGACGCCCAAGGTTTTGGACACATTGTTCCCTTTCTTCTTTTGGTTGATTTTAGACCACGTTTGTGGTCTTTTTTCACAATAAATGTTTCGATCAAACTATTTTTCTGCATGTTCCCAAAGTTGTTTGAAGTATGTTGTAAGTGCTTCTGCAACTCCTGGTGCTTCGATGATAATGGCAAATGGTTTTTCTGCTGCACTCCAGATAGCTATTTTATCTTTAAGAGCAACAAAACTGATATCACTTTGTTGCTGGTCAAGAGTTCTTATTCTTGTTGGAAATCTCTTTTTGATTTCAGGTACTTTTGCTGCAGCGTCTTTTGTCATAATGATTTTCGCATCTATGTTTTTCTTGACAAGTTCGTTCATAATGTGCGGAAAATCATATTTTATTTTCTCGATAAATTCGTTTGGGTTCTGACTACCGCCAAGCGTATAGAAATACGGACTTTTTATGACTTCTCTAACATATGTTTTGATTCCCACTGTGCCTTCATAAATTTGAACGTTAATTTCTTGTGTTGTTTCTTGTTTTATTTTTTTAAGTTTTTCAACTGTGAAAGCTACTTTTGTTCGTTGCTCATCAAGCTCACGCAAAAAGTTTTCTGGCGGTGCTGCAAGATAAAGGCGCTTTCCATCTCTAATAATATGCGTGACAAACGCTTTCTCTTCCAAAGTTTTCAGAATATTGTAAGTAAAAGAACGGTCGAGTGAAATCTTCTTTGCAAGTTCGCCAGCGCTTTGTCCTGATTGTTTGAGGAGTGCCAAATACAGTTGTGCTTGGTTCGCAGTAAGTCCTAAATTAATGAGTTCTTGAATATCCATACTGATGAAAATACAACAGAAGTATATAAGTGTTGTTGTTATATGCTACAACAAGGATTTATTAGTTAAAGATAATTTCTTTATTTTTAGAACAAGAGGAATCAGAAAATGCCAAAAGAAATTCGAATAGGTGATGAAATACTTTACCGTTATCCTAGTGAAGGTTCTGCTCCGTTAGTAGATTGCTATGCTGAATGTGAACAAGCTGGGTTAGTAGTAGCTTCTGGAAAATATATAGCTAAATTGCGTGCTACTTATAATGAAACAGATTCTCCTGCATGGAAGTATCTAAAAGGCTTTACTAGCAGCATTGCAGGGATTGGTTGTTTGGATTCTCAACCAATGATTGTCGTTGCTCATACAAATCATCCTTTAATGACTTCTGATGTAATTAGAAAATTTAAAGCAGATCATCAAAGGAAACCTTATCTTTATGGAATTATTCTTCATCAAGAAGAAGTTTTAGATGTGATTAATCGATATAGAAATGTAGAAACTCCAACATCAGACATTTTTGTTCTTGAAGGGCCTAGTGCAACGAGTTTAATATTAGGTGATACTGTTGATGCAACAATAGACGAAACAAAAAGGACGCTTCTACGTCCATATTTAGGGGATAATAGAATTTTAGAAGATTATCTTAAAGGACTGAATAATAATCATCGTATGAGTGGTGGGAGGAATACTTTACTCCCAATTGGTGCCTTCTTAAGTATGGAGAATTTTATAAACAATTATCTTACATTTAATCATTTATGGTTTGGTAATTACCAGATTAGGGGTGATCTTGATGGTGAACTACATAGAGAAAGTTTCTTCCGCTATGACAGCTGCGTTTTCGGGATTAAACCAAAAAGATAAATATTATGCAATTTTGAATATTAATAAAGATTACATCAACAATTTAATCTGTATCGCTTAGTATAGGAGATTTCTCTTTTCTTAATAATAATTCTGCAACAAACCTGAGAGACTGCACAATATGATGCAACTCCTGCTATTTCCCGAGAAAATGCAGTAAGCGCTCTGAAAGATGCAGAAGAATTTATTACAAAGATTGAAGAGATATTGAGCTAATCTTATTGTGAAAAGAGGTCCCATTTGTGGTCTCTCTTGCTGTATAGTAATGACAAAAAATACAATTCCTCGTCTAGAAAACAGAAGAGTATAAATAGCTGGGTGCATCATATAATGTTAAGAAGTTGTCATAAGCCCTAGATGCATCATCTTCCATCGGGAGCGGGGATTAGACAGTGTGTTCGACGCCGCAGGGTGTCGTACATACTTTATATTTTTATTAATTATTAAAAAAGAATTATCTTAAATTAACTAATCATTTAATCAAATTGTTTAAACTTTTTCCATGAATCAATTCTTGTTAATTTATCAATACCTAATGCTAACCCAAGACCTACTGCATATGCTACAAAGTCTTTGGGATCAAAAACTGTTGCTAACCTATCATGACCATCTATACCAAAATATTGCAAAACTTCTGCAGTATAAGCAAGTGCAAGAACACTTCCTAAAATATATTTTGGTTTAGCGATCCCATCTTCAGGATTAATTCCTCCTGTTAAAAAACGACTCCAATAATACAAAGCCATTGGAAGTGTTACATCAAAACCATACCCGGTTATTATTTCTTTATAAGCTTCTGGAACCATTGCAGCAATTTCATTTCTCTTAAGATCAAGAACATTAGATACATAACCAGAGCTTAAAACCATAGATAAGTCTATCATTTTTTGTAATGTTAGGATTCCTAAATAACGTAAAGGATTAGTTTTCTTTCTTTCATCATTAGCATCGATAAAGTCAAATTTTGTTAATAAAGTATCAAGAGTCATATATCTAATTCCTCATTGGTTTGAATATTTTTAAGGATTTAATAATTATATTTGAATTAGTCACTTTTTCCTCATAACTAATAGTCTGTACCCTTTTTTAGCATTACTTGATTCTGGATCTTCTTCTGACGCAGCTCGTGTATCTGACCATACAGCTTCATTTTCAAAAAATTTTGCTTTGATTAATTTAGCACCAAATATTCTCCAAGTCTCTTTTTCTGTTTCATTTCTGGAAGTATCATACAGAGAATTTTCACCATATGAAATGTCATACCCAACGACAATTATACTTCCACCTTTTTTTGTAATTCTTCCTACGTGATATCCAGCTCTTAATGTAACTAATAAATCTCTGCGATAAGCTGGATCAACAAGACCTATTCGTTGTGTATATTGACCAATAAGTTTTTCATCTATTGGAGAAGGAGTACATTCTTGTCCTAGTTCTGGAAAAGTGAAAATAGTTACATCTGCAAATTCATTAGGAAGTCTTAAACTTAATAGATCATCTAAAACTAATGTGCAAGATCTTGTTTTTGGTTCTTTATACAAATCTTCTGAAGTTGTGGAAGGTGTAACAATAGAAGCTTGTTGATACTCAGGTGATGCGCTTCTAGCATTCCATTCTACAGTTCTATTGTGAAGATACATAGAATCTGTAGAAACCTTACTTTGTTTTTAAAGATTATGGGCTTTTATTTACTTAATAGTAGTGTTTTGATCTCTTTGAAATGTCCTTTAAAATAGTAAAAAAATGTTGTGAAAAGCGACCACATGTGTGGTCTCTTTTTCAAATAAATTAATCTATTAAATTAATTTATTCGTTGGAAGAAACCTGTTCTTGATTCAATGTATTTAGCATTTGGAACAATTGGATTAAATCCAAAATTAGTTTCTGCTCTTTGAGAAAATAAATTACTAACCATTTCTAAAGAAATTAATGCTTCTTGTACAGGAATTAACAAAAGAGTTTCATTATTTTCAGATCCAAGTAATGGATTATTAACTAATCCCTTCCCAGTACAATATGCTCTTTCAACATTTATACCAGTTGTTGCTTCATATCTCTCTGCATCAACTGTTTTAGGATATACTTTTGCAATTTCTTCACAGGCAATTTTAGGAGTTAAAACATCTCTTACAAAATTTGCTGTTTGCATAAATGATTCTTGACTGTCGCCCTCCAGACCACTAATAAAAGAGATTGCATATTCTATCCCTTTATCATGCATTTTCCTAAAGGTAGCATATATTTCATCAAGCTGTCCTTTTTGTCCTTTTCTTGATTGTAGTAATACTTTTGCATCTACTGATTCTACACTGGTAAATACATAATTTACATGCCCTCTTTCTAACCTCTCTAAATAGTCATCTGTAATATTATCATATCTTAGCTGCACTCCAAAATTCAAATTATATGCTTCAAATAATTCAAGCATATCAGATGCATGAGCATACATTCGGGATCTTTTAGGACCTCCAAAATTTCCATCTTCAATAAAAACTAAAACATTTTCCTTCCTTAATCCTTTTTGAGTCATATCTGTAATTACAGAATCTAAAAATGTTCTTACTTCTTTAACAGATTTTGTCTGATAATTATTGGGAATAGCACAGAAACTACAGCCATATGTACATCCAGTTGCAGTTTGTAACCGATATACAGTTTTATGAGCCCAAGTAGCTGTCCTTTGATGTTGAGCTGGAACTATGCCTGTTTCTGCAAAATCTTTTGCTGGTTGTTTAGATGTGTGAAATACGTTTGATGCATCTCCAACAAGATTTCCATATAAATATTCTTTTCGGATTGCTCCATCAGCTAATTCTGCTTTTTGTGGATTATCAAGAATTTGTCTGAATGCTTTGACACCATCTCCTCTTATGAACACATCAACTAATCTCCTGTATCTGTCAAATGTTTCATCTGATGCTATTGAAGGATGCACTCCTCCAGCAACAACTAATTTTCTTTCAGTGTCTATTTCATCATGCACAATACCAACTAATCTATTAAATCCTTTTGATGTGCTTGATAACCCTACGATTGATGGATTGAATCTTGAACTGACATCTCTTAAATTTAAACCTTCTAATCTTTGCCAACCAGAATCTGTTTTTCTATCTACGACTGGAACATAATGTCCACTATTATACCGAAGTTCAACAACAGTAAATCCCCATTCAGGATGTTGTTTTTGAGCATGATAAACTAATGCATCTAAACCAAGACAGGGAGTATCCATATACATTGTTTCTTGTAATGTTACTAACACTACTTCTTCAACATGTATAATTTCTTTTCTATTTGTGTGAATAAATCTTCTCCTATCTCTTCTTGAAATAGCTGTACCTCTACCTAGCGCAGTTTCTACTCTTATTGCAGATGATACTTCATCTTCTACTCCAAAATCACTTATCATTTATATTAGATTAAATTGAAGTCATATTTAAATTTTTCCCCTTTTACTACTGACTAGTTGTACGGGTTCTCAAGAAGTAGTTTATCTTCAGCCATTTAACTATTCCCTTAAAAAAGCATAAAACACGCATAAATATTTTTTAGAAATATATTTAAATTATGTGAAAATTTTTAACATTTATATAACCTTAAATTTTATAAATATTCTTTAGTTTCTTACTTTTTATGCATTATCAAACAGACGATCGTAGGTTTTATCGTAGTCCAGGGAATTTTTTTTATATTTTTCAACCTCGAATTATTAGGTCTAATCATGATCTCAGTATTAGTCAACAGAGATTAACTTTTGAACAACAATGTGACATTGAAAAGTTTATGTCTCTTGTTAAGCTAGAAGCATGGGCTTTTACTTCTCGAGGAAGATCTTCATCTATTTCTTATGATGATCTTGTTGGAATAGGAAATTTGGCATTAATAGAAGCTGTTAGTAAATATAATCCTGCTAAAGGATCCCAAAAATCTTACTATAAAACTATTGTTAAAGGAAGAATGTTAGATGCTATGCGAGAAGAAGACCATGTTTCAAGGTCTCTTCGTGATAAATATAAATCATTAATTTCTGTGCAAGAAAGATTGAGACATCAATTGCAAAGAGACCCTACTAATGACGAAATTGCAAAAGATCTTAATCGTTCAGTATCATGGGTTAAAACTGTATTTGGTTCTTATGATTTTATGAATCAAGGAAATTCTTCTTTACAAATTGAATTAGAGTGTGGTGTATCTTTTAATTCTGAACATATTGATATTCCAACTTTAACTCCTAGTGTTTTAGAAGTGTTAATAGCTAAAGAAAATTCTGCAGAGTTACAAGCATATCTAGATAGTCTTCCACCTCGAGAAAAGCGCATTCTTACTCTTTCTTTTTTTGAAGAGTATTCTTTAAAAAGGATTGGTGACCTTTTAAACGTTACAGAATCACGTGTATGTCAACTTAGGTCTAAGGCTCTTAGAAGTATGCGAGAAAGTATGGTAAATTATTTTTAACCATTTTTTAGAAAATAAATATAAAAAAAGAGAATAAAAAAATAAGAAAATTATTTTTTTAATTTAGCTGCTGCGTCTTTAGAGACAACTCTCCAGCATTCATGTGGTCCTGATTGTGATTTTGTAACAATAAAATTTCTTCCACCTTTTTCAACAAGTCTGTATTTATCTGATTTAAATTTCTTTTTTGATTTCACATCATAGAATTCCTGCATTTCTGGCATAGTGTCCACCTCATGTTTTTTACACGGAAAATAAGGAATTTTCCCTAATTATTTTCGCGTAATAGTTTATCTACAGCGAAAGGGCTATAAAAACATTGCGGTTATAGCATTTTTTTCGTCAATAAACTTTGTTTTTACACATAAACTTCATTTTTTACTCTCCAATAGTTGCACATATTTAAATAGTACTAAAAATCAAAATTATAGTATGGGGAAAGGGAGTGTCTTATTACAGAAAGAATCAGAATTACGGCAGATTTATCACTGGATCACAAAGCCTGTCCTTACTATTAGTAGGAAAGAAAATCTTCTTCACGCAGCTAAAAAGATGGTTAAACACAACATTAGTTCTCTTGTTGTTGAAGAAAATAACAAACCATTAGGAATTATTACAGAACGAGATTATTTGAAAAAAGTGGTATTGGATGAAAAAGAACCTCACAAGTATCTTGTTGAAGACGTTATGACTTCTTTTATTAGATTTTTACCTGAAGATGCAGATGTTGTTAGTGCGTATGAACTTATGAGAAAATATCATATTAGACGATTTCCAGTTGTGAATAGAAACGGCGAATTAACTGGAATTATAACGCAACATGATATTCTTAGAGCAATGGTGCAAATAGTTAAACATCTTGATTGGAAATTGGTTAGAACACGAATAGTTTTATCAGAATTTCAAAAGCAATTAGAAGATGTTGATGTTGTGTAAGTATTATCTACTCTCTATTTTTTGAGTTGAGCTGTCATTCCTATTTTTACTAAAACCATCTGATGCATTCTTTTTAAGAATTCAACTTTGTCTTCTATTTTTAATATGTCCATATATCCTTGTAGTGCAATATTAAACGCAAACGGGGATGGCAATCTTGTTTGTATTTCAACAAGTTTTATTTTTCCTGATTCAATACTTTCTAATATCTTTTTTGTATTCTCAATATCCATAAGATCTTCAAGCACTTCTCTTCGTGCTTCTTTAAGTATGGGAAAATTGTCAGATATTCTTTTTACTGCACTCATTAATATCATTGAACTTACTTGTTGTCTGCCAATGCGTTTTTCTCTTCCCATATATCTTCTGAGAATCATAAATCCTCTTGTTGCGCAATGTCTAAATCTTCTTTTTAATATTTCTGTTTGATCAATTGTATGTTTCATGACAAGATCAAGCTTGTCTGCTTTGAGCATTTTTAATGCTTTTACTGCATCAACTTTTTTTGTGAATCCAATATAAAATCCATTATCATTCATGCCCATCTCTACATCTTTATGTTCTGTTTTTGCAATAACAAATGCTACAGCTCTGCTTAATACATCATTTACTCTTCTTCCAAATAATGTATGAAAAATAATTTTGTGTTGTTTTTCGTCACTATATTGTTCAATGAGAATTTTTCTATCGCTAGGTATATGGCCTGCAAATAAATATTGTTCTGAAAAATAATTATACAGAGCTTCTGCACTATTTTTATCAACATACACATATTCTTGAATAAATTCTAGTATTTCTTGTTTAGATTTTTCATATTTAAATTTGTCTTCCATTAAAAATCTAAATCTACCAATTTCATTTGCTAAATCAAAACTTAATGGAAGCATATCTGAAAACCAGCTTGGTACTGTAGGTGGTCTACTGGATGATGCAGTAACTTGTGCAACCATTCCACTAGAATATTTGAATTGGTATGTATCTCCCCCGAGAATGAAAATATCTCCTGGACGTAGTTTTTCTAAAAATCCTTCATCAATGTGGCCTATTGCTTGTGTACCAACTTTGACAATAATAAATGATTCTTCAGGAATTGTGCCGAGATTTGTCATATAAATAATTCTTCCCATCTTACCTTTTTTTCCTATTTTTCCTTCATTTCTCCAGATTTTTGCATAAATATGGCGGTCTTCTAATGTTGTATACTCTCCTGCAAGATACGATAAGACATCTTGATAATCCGTGTAAGAGATATCTCTATAACAATAACTTTTTTTAATTAATTCATATAACTCTTTTTCATCCCATATTTGCATTAATGCTAATCCGTCTATATTTTGTGCGAGAACATCTAAACAGTTTTGTGGAATATGTACTTTGTCAATCTTTTTTTCTACTGCTGCTTTGAGTAAAACACTGCATTCTACTAAATCATCTCTATCCATAACAATAATTCTAGCTTTAACTGTGTCGTGAAGTTGATGGCCTGCTCTTCCTGCCCGTTGTAAAAATCGTGCAACTGATTTTGGTGAACTTAAACAAATAACCAAATCAATATATCCAATGTCAATGCCAAGTTCTAATGATGTACTGCAAACAACACATTTTAGTTTTCCTTCTCTCAATCGTTTTTCTAAATTTTGTCTTAATTCTTTACTTAAACTGCCATGGTGTGCGCCAATATTATCCATATAATTAGCAGGAAATTTGTGTTTGAGATGATCGACAACACGTTCTGTTGCACTTCGTGTATTTGTGAAAATTAATGTTGTTTTATGTTGTTGGACTAATTGATCTATTATTTTATACATTTCTGCATGCATGACTTCATGAGGTGTGCCAATAAGATCAAGTACTGGACAGACAACTTGGAGATCAAGCTTTTTTAGAAATTGGACATTAACTATTTGACAATCTCTTGTTGTCCCAACTAAAAATTTAGCAATTTCTTCTAATGGTGCAACTGTTGCACTTAACCCAATTCGTGTAATATGTGGTGAAACATGACACAATGCTTCTAATTGTAATGAAAGATGAACTCCTCTTTTATTATCAGCAAGTGCATGGATTTCATCTACAATAACCCATTCAACATCATTAAGATGTTCTTTAAATTTTGTGCTGACAAGCATAATTGCTAAGCTTTCAGGAGTTGTGATAAGAATATGCGGAGGATTCTTGAGCATTTTTGATTTTTCATAACTAGTTGTGTCTCCTGTTCTGACAGCAACGCGAATG
>JBAZCJ010000006.1:0-26736 GCA_041671005.1 Candidatus Woesearchaeota archaeon
AGTAATATTACCATTATTTTAAAATTATTCACGTTGTATCACCAATTGTGAGGGTATTTATTTCAGTTTGCACTTGAAGTACTTCTGCTTCCTGCTCAGTAATTTGTTGTTGAAGAATAGTAAGAGCATCTTTTTCTGTTTGAATTTTTAATTCATAGGTTTGATACTCAATAACACACACTGTAGTCAAAATCAAAAGTAATGAAAAAAATGTGATTAATAATATTATTTCTACACCGTCAATCGGAACATATGCTTTTATACATCGTACAATTAACGTTGAAATTACAAGAATTGCACATACTAAAAAAATAACTTTAATTATGTAATTTTCTTTTATGTCTGTTCCTAGAATAAGACTATGCAAAAAAACCATGATAAAAGAAATATAACTTACATAATGAATTATTTTCCATTTTTTAAATCCAATAGTTTGTATTGCTTTTGTTGCTGAAGTTATTGCAACTAAAATAATGAGATATGCTGCTAGCGTCCCCATTGAAAGGAATAACAACCATTTATCATTAAAACTAAATCCTAAATACTCCACAAAACTTAATGATTTTCCCCATTTAAAATTGTCCACGACTGCTGAAATAAAGTGAAGGATAACAAGAAATACGGTAAATATTCCTATTGGTTTATGAAATTTAAATACTGAAATTCCTGGTTTCAGCATACGTAATTCTCCAATAAAAACTAACAGAAACAATGCTGCAAATGAACCTAATCCAATAATTCGCGTTGCTATCCAAATTAGTTCAGTTTCCTTCATAAGAAAAGCAACACAGGTATACAGAAGACCACACAGAATTCCTAAACTGAGGTATACGATTGTTTTTGTTTTCATATAGGAACTCACACATCATTATTAATTCAAACTATTAGTTCAAAACTATTGATTCAAAATTGTTATAGAAGTGCATTTTTAAACTTTTGTCAATCATACAAGTTTTTAATGAAAACTTTTTCAAAAAAGTCTCTGCTTTTTCTATTCCTAAAACCATAAGGCATGTTGCAACAACATCTGCTTCCATTAATGTTTCTGCAATAACTGTTACGGAAATAATCTCTTTTGATCCAACAATATGATTTTCTTCAAAACAGTTGGTATACTGATTGTAATCACCAGATGTTGCAGCAGCAGCATTATTCAATACAATGTGAAACATAATTTTATTTTCTCTTGGATGTTGAATGCCTACCTTTTCTTCATGCTGTACTATCCGCAGATCTCCCCTCATATCCACAAAACATTTTTCTATTCCCAATTCAAAAAGATACCTAACGAGTTTATCCCCAATATACCCCTTTGCGATACTTCCAAGATCAATAAGAACATCAGAATGCTTTAAAGAAACTTTTTTTCCATCAATGATTATATTGTGATACATACAAGCTATGGAAGACAAAGATTTTCCAGATTTTCGTTCTACAAATAATTTTCCTTTGCTAATATCATATTCTCCATTTGTTTCTTTACAAAAATGCATTGCAGAGGTTAATACATACAAAAATTCTTGTGAAACTTCTTTTATACGTTGCTTGTTTAATTGAGAAAGTTCACTTTCAGGATCATATAGATTAAATATTTTTTCTAAACGCTTAGCTTCATCTACTATTTCTTCTTTGTAAAGATCCAACAAATCCTGATCAACATCATATGCAATAAGAGTTATTTCTTTACCCAGAAGCGGAATTGTTAATACGGCCATTTTATTTTTATTAGTCTTGTTATTTTTGTTATTCGTTTTAATCTTATTATTCTTCAGCAGACACTTCAACTTTTTCTTCAACAGTTTCTTTTTTAACTTTTTCTCCAACTCGTTCAATATGTCTGCATTTTGGAAATGTTGAACAGCCAAGGAATGTACCATAGACAGATTTTCTTAAAATAAGAGGAGCTTTGCATTTCGGACAATGTTTTATTATTTTTCCTACATGTAGTTCTTCAACTTCTTTTGCAGAAACTCCTTCATGCTTTGAAGGACAATTAACATTAATACACAATTGCTGAGGTCTTCGCGCTTTTTTAATTACAAGGATAATTGGATGGTTGCAAATAGGACATATTTTATCTGTTGGTTTTACCATTCCACCCATTGGAATTTTAAATGTTTTATCGCAATCAGGATATGCAGAACATGCAATAAACAATCCAAATTTTCCTTTTTTAATTACTAATGTTCCATTATGCTTGCACTGAGGACATGGACCAATGGTACTTGCAATCTCTTGAGCTTCTCTATTTGCAACAATCAATTCTTTGCCAATCTGTTTTTCATGGCTCTTGAATATCTTGAGAATTTTTAAAAGAACTTCTTTTGCTTCATCTAATACTTGAACTGGCTTTTTTTTATTTTCTTGAATTTCAACCATTTCTTCTTCAAAATGACGTGTAAGCTGCTGATCTAAAATAGAAGGACAATATTTTTCCAATGTTTCTACTGTCTGTATGCCTAACTTTGTTGCAGACATTGTCTGCATATCAACATATCCTCTATTAAATAAAGTTTCAATAATAGATGCACGTGTTGCTTTTGTACCTAAATTTTGTTTTTCAAGCTCTTTGATAATTGACGCAACAGTATATCTTTTTGGCGGTTGAGTCATAAGATCATGTTTAACAATCTCTTTTACTTTCACAGCATTGCCTTTTTCTCCATGCGGCATTTCCTGTTCTTCTAATTTAACATACGGCATGTAAAATTCATGCCATCCTTTTTTGATTGTTCGTGTTCCTTTTGCAATAAATTCTTCTTTATTCACATCAATGATAAGCTGATTTGTTTCTCTTACTGCAGGTTCACTAAAGGTTGCAAGAAATCTCTTAACAATAAGATCATAGAGTCTTTGTTTTTGACCCTCAATATTCGCTTTATTCCCCGTTGGATAAATAGCTGGATGTGCTGGATCTGTTTTTTTACCATTGTTTGGCTTTAAAGGTGATTTTGCAAGAAGTCTTTCTGCTAATGCCTTATACTCTGGATTTGCATGAAGTGCAGTAATAAGTTTTTTGTACCCTAATGCTTCTGGCAATTGTTGAGAAGAAGTTCTGGGATATGAAATTAATCCTGCAAGATAAAGCTCTTGAGCAATTTCTAATGTTCTTTTTGGCTGATATTTCAAACAGCGATAACTTTCTGTTTGTAATGTCGTTAAATCAAATGGAGTAGGAGGAGCTTGTTGAAATTCCCTTTTTTGAATGTCTGCAATGACTGCTGATTTTCCTTTTGTATTTTGAATAATTTCTTTTGCCCGCTTTTCATCTGTAATTTTATCTTCTTTATGCCATGCTTCAATTATTGCGTCTTTATGCGTTTGCGTATCTTTTATTGATCCACGCAATTCAATTTGCCAAAATGGTTCTGATTTAAAATTTGTAATTTCTTTTTCACGATCAACAACAACCTTTAATGTAGGTCCTTGAACTCTCCCTGAACTTAAAACTTTAAAACTTCCTGCAGTTTTTACTGCAAGACTTAATGCTCTACTCAAATTAATTCCGTAATACCAATCTAACTCATGTCGAGTAAGCCCTGCATTTGTCTGTCCCCAATTAATCGTTTTTTCTGAATTATCAAACGAATCTCTTAACTCATCTCTTGTAAGAGTAGAATATTTCATTCGCTTTGCAATATCTTGTTTATTATTACATGCAAATTTTAATATGTTAAACCCAATAACATCTCCTTCAATATCATAATCTGTTGCAAGAATAAATGCTGTTGCTGGTTTTGCAAGTTTTTTTAATGTTTTCACATATGCTTTTGTATGTGCTGCATCTTTACCAACTTCAGATGACTCTACCCATTTTACATCAAAAACTGGATATGTCCATCCTTTTTTTTCTTTTTCAGTCAGTGTATATAGATGACCAACTGCAGGAGCTATGACCAGATCAAATTTTCCATGGGTAACTTCCCAATACGTTACTTTGCCATCTGTCTTTTTTAGAGGCTTGCCATCTGCCAATGATTCAGCTATTTTTTTTGCTGCCGATGGTTTTTCTGTAATAATCAATTGGTATGCCATATAATACAGAAAAAACAAATACTATAAAAAACTTCGTGAGACTTTTTTATGTTCGCGTCCCAGAAATTGAAGTTTGAAGATTGTCATTTTATAAATTTTTATCAATAATTATTAATATTTACACATAGTGTTTTGTTGCCGATCACCTTAATAACTTCTTTTGACTCCTCCAGAGTGATAACATAACCGAAACATTTATAAATAAGTGATTCCTTAAATTTAGTTAAGTGATGACAATATGCACCGAACACAACAACAACCACCAATTGCAAATTTTAGAAAAAATACAGGATTTAATTATGGATATGGTCCAATAGGAAAAGCAATATTTGCAGCAATAGGATTCTGTTTACCTGTTTGTGCTTTATATTTTTCAACGAAAGATCAATATCACATAGAAAATCCTTCTGCTTTAAAGATAGATGAAACAGCATATGAAGTTCAACAAATAGATGTCCCTAATGGATATGAATTCAAAGGCAAATATATTGAAATAAAAAGTTTAAAACCTATTTCAGTTACTGATGCTTACACAACATATCAAGCATCAGTTAATGTAAAAGATTGTCCCACATGTGAGTATCAAACAATAGATAATGCAACATTTACATTAGAAGCAGCTATTGGTGACAACGGACAAATAAAACCATTTATGTTAGCAGATGCAACTGAAACTATGTTTAATGATATGGGATATACGGTAACTACTACAATAGATAATATAACTCATTAATAATTAAAAATCAAATCTGAAAAAAACAAAGAATGTTATTCTTCGTAATGATTCTACACTGTTTTAAGCTCATTTTACAATAAGTATATAAATAAATACATCTAAAAAACTGTTATGAAATCAAAAATCATCTTATTTTTTGCACTATTAATACTACTTTCCAGTATTGTATATTCCCAATATTATTTAGATTATGAAAGCAGTGGTAGCGGAAGCAGTTATTATGATGATTATAGTGGTAATGGTTCTGTTATTGCAGATTGGTATGCTGTCAGCGAAGAAGAAATTACATTTTGCATGAATTATGGAGGGACTATTGAAGGGGAAGATGCTTATGATGACATAGGATACACTCAAGCAGTTTCTACATTAACAATTACACTTCAAGGCCAATATACAACATTATACGACGATAAAACACTTTATGAAATTGCATGGTACGTTCAACCATTAAGTGAGGATACTACATATATAATTTATGCAATTACAGAAGACGGAGATACTGAAGAAATATATGCTGGTTACTCCACTGCACTTGATGGCGATGCAGGATATGAAACTGTAGAAACTGATGTTGATTATAGTCAATTAAAAATAGTCATGGAAGATGGAACAACACCACTCACTGTGTCATTCAGTAAAAAAAGTCAATATTAATTGTAAAAATTAAGGTTACATATGTTAAATAAACATGAAAAAAATATGAAAAAACAAATAAAAAAAGTTGAAAAAAAAACACAGATTTCTCATAAAGAATTATACACTCAATCCTTTAAGTGGAATAAATCTTTTGTGATGACCTTACTGCTTGATTTTGGGTATTTTATTACTTTTTTAATTATGTTGTTTTGCTTCTTTTTTATTTTACAAACAGTACTTACTCCTGCTGCATTTGCCATGCAATCCATAGTTGGATTATTTTCAACAATGTCTTCTTCTGGAGAAATGAATACTATTGCTGAACAAACACTTCAACAAAATTTCCTCACCCTTCAATGGTTTTATATCAAAGGATTTATCCTTATTATTTGTGCCATATCTTTCTTGTTTATTATGACTTCGTTATACAAAGCAGGAATATGGCTTCACATATCTGAACAAAAACATACCGGGAAATATTTATGGAAATTTTTACGCACTAGTTTTCTCTGGCAATTAATATGGTTAATTGTAGCAATTATTATTTTCTTTGTTTTTACCGCACAATTTGCAACATTTTTTCTTTTATTAGAATTGTTCCTTTATCTTTATTTTACCCCATTTGTCCGTCTACTATTTACAGAAAAACATACCATACTCAACATATACAAAGAGGCATTCATTACAGGGTTTAAAAAATTCAAACATTTTATCATTCCATTTACATTAATGACCATTACAGTTATCTTTAGTTTATGGATTTTTCTGTTCATTGCAGAATTGATTCCACTACTTTTGATCCTTATTGGTCCAATACTTATCTTTTTAGCAATAACATGGGTTAGATTTTATTTTGTTGTTGTTGCAAAAAAGGTATTTCATAATCAAACACATTAAGATATAGATATGTGTATGTTAAACAAACTAATTAAATTAGTATAAAGATAAAAAGACATAAAAAAGGGGTGTAGCATGAGTAAAGCTAAGGCGATTTATCATCAAACAGTTATATCGCCTCAGCAGAATAGTGAAAACGCTTTTCCTTGTTCGAATTTTTGGCGCCTCCACTGTAAAAAAGGCCAAGTGACTCTTTTTATTATCATTGGGATTATTATCCTTACAATTATAGGAGGGGGATATTATTATTATTCCACCATCCAACCAAAAATAATACCTGTTCAAGGAGAGGCTTCTGTTGTACAAAATTATGTTTCAACATGCTTGCAAGACATTGCAACACAAGGAGTTCTTTTATTAGGTCAACAAGGAGGATATACAAATCTTACACGAACAGGGAATTTTGAAATTGATGAAGCGGATGCAACTGCTAGTGACGCAGTTACATTAGGTACATTGCAGATTCCTTACTGGTGGTATGAAGACAGCACACATGGGTGTACACAATGTTCTATCACAACAAAAAATATGCCTTCATTGGAAAGTATGACTGAAGATCTAAATACATACATATCAGAACATATCCAAGATTGTCTTGCAAATTTTACTGCACTGCAAGACCAAGGGTATACAATAACTGCACCCGGAGAACCATTCCTAACCACAACAGTAGGAGATACTACTGTAATTGTTGATATGGATTATTCATTAAACGTGCTCAAAGAAGGAGCAACAACTGAACTGAGTCGATGGGAAACTATTCTTGATGTGCCACTCAAACAAATATATAATGATGCAGTTGAAGTCACAAATATGGAAATTCAAAATCAATTTTTAGAGCAGATTACTCTTAATGTCATCAGTGCATATTCAGGTATAGATGGTAATAGATTACCACCAATTGCAGGATTTAGCGAAGGATATGCAGTAGTATATTGGATTAAAGCAAATGTCAAAGAACAATTGGGCCAATATATTAAAACGTATATTCCTTTAATTCAAATTCAAGGTACAACTGGTGCAGTCCAACTCCAACCAGAAACTGAATATGGCAGTGGATTTTTCTCCATGCTTTTTAGACAAAGTGATTATGCATTTGGCAACCGCGAAGTGAAATTTATTTCACCAACTGCAGAATATACTGATTATTATTTAGACATCACTCCACGATCAGGAGAATTATTAAAACCAAATGTATACAAAAATGATTTTCCTGTTTCATTTATTTCTCCAATTCAAACAAATCATTACTTATTTTTTTATGATGTCAGTTATCCTGTTGTTGTTTCAGTTCGTGATTCTACTGCATTGCAGGGAGAAGGATATACATTTTTATTTGCTCTTGAATCAAATTTAAGAGATAATAAAAACCTTATGGAGTGGGCTGCTGGCAGAGGCACTTATGGACCATGGGATTCAAGCAAGGTCTCCATTGGATTAAAAGAAGGTGTACCAACAACATACCCCTCTGGCTTTGATACTGAAACGAATCAAACAATATATTCAACATATGAAGAACCTGAAAAAACTTTAATCTGCGACAGAAATCAACGCATCAGTGGAACAATTTCTGTTACTGTATATGATGGACTTTCAGGAAACCCAATACCAAGTGCATCTATCTCTTACAAATGTGGAACATACAAAACATGTTCAATTGGTTCAACATCATATTCTGGCAGTTATACAGATAAATTTCCTGTCTGCATCGGCGGAGCAATACGCATTGATGCAGAAGGATATTATACATCATATGTCAGCTTAGATGCATTGCCAGATAAAGAAGATACAGTTATGGCATTGCTTGAACCATTAGTATCAATTCCTGTAACAATCAAATACATTCCTGCTGCACGATTAAATGAAAGTTTAAGCACACAAGCATTACGCAATCTTGCATTTGACATGGGCATGACAGACTCTGTGTTATTAACATTTGAAAAAGTTCCCGAACAATTATTTGAATCACAATACACACAAGTTGTTTCTATCACAAAAGATCAAGAAGTAAACGTTACTCTTGTTTCTGGAACATACTCAATTACTGGAATGATGATGGATTCACAAGGAGTAATTATTCCTGCACGCAACGATACCATTGAAGGAGAAGATATTGAATACCCTGAAGTAAACATGACTCCTGCAATGCTTGGGCAGATCACACTTGATGAAACGTCAGGACAATGGATTGTGAATGCTGAAGATTTACATAATGCAAAAGGAGTTACATTTTATGTGTTTAGAATCAATGATCCTCACTACATAGAAGATTTAAGTGTTCTTGGCGATTTAGAAGATTATTCTACATTATACAGAGATGTTATTGAACCTGAGTTTGAATAAAGTTTTTAAATGAAATTTGACTACTGTATAAATTATGATATTGAATCAGCTTGCACGGCAATTATGTACAGATAACTTTCCTTATGGTTACATACTCCATGATATAATACAACATGAATTAATAAAAAACCCAAATTTGATTATAACTCCTGATGGAAAAGTTAAACCATGCCCTATACCTGGACTTCAAAAAATATTAGATAATCTTGATTCAATAATTCCAAGAATTAGGAATGAAACTGATATTAGACCACTTCAAGAATATCTTGCAAAGTATCGACCAACTACAGAAACAGAAGCAATGTATCAACCAACTGCTGGCTTCTGGTTAGATCAATTTGTAAGAGAAAAAGAAAATCCTCAATTGGCACATGTACATATGAGCAGACTTCTTTCTATTCTTGCAAGAAAAGCTTATACTCTTGAAGAAGGTTCTCATTTTTTTCAATTTTATCTTCATGAAAAAGGTACTGAAGATGAAATGTTTTTAGAACAAGCGCAACGTGCTGCACAAGAGGATTCAAGTGTTGTAAGTTGTTATTGCAGTTGGAAACCATCAGATAGGATTGGAAGTTCTACTGAATTAGAATGTAGCTTTTATCGTCAATTAAATATAAAATTGTTTCATAGAAATGAACAGTCAGTAGATCATTATTGTTCAGTTCATCCAGCAAGTACATCAAGACAAATTAACTGGCACACTCTGCCAAGAATTACTGCAAAAAAACTGGAAGAAGTTTTAGAACTTACTACTGTCGGCAGTAGCTATAAACATATTTATGTAGGAGTAATTTCTGAAGGAAAATTTAATCCTCTCAATGTTTCAGAACCAATAATAGGTCCTAAGAAAGACGATGAAGACACTGTGTATAAAAGTACTGTATCTCTTGAAGGTAATGACTGCGTATTTATTGGGACACCACAATTATGCGCATTATGGACCCTTAATAAAGGATTAGCATATCTTCCGTAAGAATATTTTTGAGGTTGTAAATATAATTATTACTTTCTCGTTTAATTGATCAATACATTCACATCGTGTTTGATTGTTAAGCGATTTGTTGCCATATTAAAGAATTACAAAGCTTTGCGAGGAAATAATTATAGTTAATTAATATATTAATGAGGTTATTTTATATAATTTACCAATATACTGAAAACTCATATAAACCAAAATATTAATGTTTATTGACAGAATTTTTCAATAATTAGTGAACTGCGCGTTCTGCTTCGAATTTCATGTCATGCTTATGCTTGTCATGCATATGAGCTTCTAATGCTTGAACATGCTTACCGCAGTACTTGCAGACGCCTTCTGTTGTCTTTTCAACATGTTTTGCTTGGTGATGCCAATTAGATTCTTCCATACTTTTTTCAAGCATATTGGGGTTTATAAAGTTTATTTTTATTGCTTATTTTTTTCACCACACATTTCAAAAAGACATGCATATCGTGCTTAGCCTTTGGCAGGGCTTCGTAGTCGCCAAGCTGAAAAAAGCACGAAATGTGTGTATATTGAAACAAATTATGAGAATAAGAATTTATATTAAAACACAAATTGACAATTAAGAGCAACATTCTTAAACCAATACTTCTTATTTACCTTTATGGCACAACCGTTATGTCCTTACTTTGGCACTTGTGGTGGATGTACTGCTCAACATATAGATTATTCTTTGCAAATTGAAAACAAAAAAAGAATGCTTCATCAAGCAATTGGCTTTGAAAATATTGAAGTATTCACAGATAAAGAATATTATTACAGAAATCGTATTGATACATTATTTTGTGACAAAGGATTATGTTTCAGACAAAAAGAACCATCAAAAAGAATACTCATTGAAACTTGTCCTATTGCAAATGAACGAATCAATATTATTATCAAAGAAATCAATTCTTTTTTTACAAACAATGAAAAAGCATTCAAATATGCAGTAATTCGTACTGCAGAAACAGCATCCATATCTTTTGTTGTTCCACCATATCCTCCTCAAGAAGTTATTACAAAAATAGAAGCATTTGCAAAAAGAACTCCTGTTGAAAATATTATTGTGACATATAATAATGAAGACAGTATATCTAGCGATTATTTTGTCGTTAAAGGAACAGATATGCTTCAGCAAACACTCTGTGGAAAAAAATTCTTTTTTTCTGTACAAGGTTTTTTTCAAAATAATCCCATTATGGCTGAAAAAATGCAACAATATTGTCATGATATTATGAAAAAATATTCAGGAAAAGGACATTTACTTGATTTGTATGCAGGGGTTGGCACTTTTGGCATAATCAACGCAGAATCTTTTAAGACAGTCACAATTGTTGAAAGTGTTAAAGAATGTATTGATGCAGCACAAAAAAATATTGCAGAGAATCATAGTAAAAATGCAACAGCTTTAGTTTGCGATGCAGCACATTTGCCAAGATTAAAATTACAAAAACCATTATATGTTATTGCTGATCCTCCACGAAGCGGCATGGACATGAAAACAATACAACAATTAATTGAACTTTCTCCTGAAGTGATACTTTATGTTTCCTGTAATCCCCAACAGTTAGGAAAAGATGTGAAAAAGTTCAAAAGATACGCAATCAAAAGCGCAGCATTATTTGATTTATTCCCCGAAACATTGCACAGCGAAGCAGTTGTAGAATTAGTAAAAGTCAGTGAAAAATGAGTTTGTATATTACATAAAATATAGAGAAAATTATACTTAAAATAATCATAGTTGTTATAGGGAAATACATTGAAAAATTCTCTTTTTCTATTGCAATGTCTCCTGGCAATTTTCCAAGAGGGATATATTTGCTCCCATACTGCCAAAAAACTCCTATAATAATAAGAACAATACCGCCAATGATAATTGTTTTTGCAAACTGATCCATATTATTTTATGATATCGAAATGTTTATATAGTTTGTGGGTTTACCAATTATTATGTATTTACAATATAATTCCACATTTTTCTTTTTTTGTTAGAGATCTCTTTATAGATCTCACGCATTGATTTTTTAAAAGAGAGTGGAAGCTATACAATATCATCATGGAGGTTAAAATGTGCTTATACATTGGTTGTATTTTCAGTTATTGACTTAAATTTGAGTATATCTGAATTAAGTAATTGTATTTCTAATCTTGTAAATCTAATTAATAAAAAAAATTGGAGGAGAGTAATATGACCCAAAATGAACTTATAGAAGTAAGACTGTATGACAAAGAAGGAAGAGAACAATTGAAAAGACGAATTAAAACACCAACCGGAGGAATTGAATGTGCAGTAGCGGAAGTACATGAATCTTATATTATTGAGGATAATCAACGACCTGAATATGCAGTCTTATCCCCTCATAGAATTTTCCCGGAAGATTTATGCTATGGAATTGTTTACGATACTGAGGGAATACCGTTAACAACAACATCTCTAAAAGACCATGTTATTCGCTCTGGAAAGTTAGAATATATACTACACGCTGAAGATGGGAATACAGAAACAAGAATTTCTCAAGAACAAGATATAACAAAGGTTGTAACAGAAGCATTATGGGGATATGATGCACGACAGAAACAACCTGTTGAAAGCTGGGGAATCCAAAATGGATTAGATGTTCCTGTAGATGAAATCACTCATATAGAAGTATCTAATGGAAAGCCTCTAGGCGTTTGGGTCAAAGAAGGATATCAATATCAACCACCTGAGATGAAAACTCAAACCCCATTAAAGATTAGATTAATTGATAATCAATCCACATCAGGAACATTATATCTTCCTTAATTTTTTCTTTTTTTTCGTATTGTATGAGAAAGTTCATGAATTAATAATCCTAAAACTTCTCCACTAAGTATTCCCACTGTTGCTGCAGAAAGAATAGTTGAAGCATTAAACAAATATACACAAAAAACTGTTAACGCTAAAGAACCAAGAATAATGTATATTGTGTCTTTAAGTGCTTCGTGTTCGTAATAGGAAACAACACAAAAACTTAATGATGTAATAAAAAAGGTAGTAATAAGATATGTTGCTTGTATTGTCACATGCAAATCCAAAAGAGAAGAAAAAGAAGGTAAAAAAGAAAAAATCATTTTATTCTGTTAAAAGCTCATCAGGCAACTCACCAAAATAGGTTATAGTTGCAGAAAATCTCTTGTTATAATAATCTACACCGTCAAGAGTAAATGCAAGATCTGCTGCACCATCATAATCATAATCTGCGAGAACTGTTTCTCCAATTTCAAGATTATATGCTCTGTTCATAACAATGTCAACAGTATAATCTTCATTTAATGCAACAACTTCTACTCTTCTACTTTCTCCATTAATCATAACATTAAGGACATACCCTTCTTTCATGTATCCAAAATATGATTCTCCTGTAATTTGAGGAAGATTTTCAACGAGATCATCTTGACCTTGTAAATATGTTTCATCTTCATCAACGAGAATTCCGCCTTCTGATGCGAGTAAATAATATAATACAATTACTACTGCTACAACAACGACACCAACAATAAGATTTCTTTGAACCTTACTTAATTGTTTAAATGAAAAATTTGATTTCTTTATTTTTTTCTTTACGCTTTTCTTTACCAAACTGACACACCTCCGTGTTCTTTCTTCTTTTGCATAAAATAGTATATAAGCGTTTATCTGCATAGAAAAGTAGTACTAATATTTTATTACTTCCAAGTAAAGTATATTTTTCTCAATTAAAAAAGTTTAAAATAAAGGGTAATCATCATTACATTTTTAAATAAGAATTACATTTTATTTTTTACAAACTCCATGAGGTGGTGTTTACATGAAAAAAATGATTCTATTTTGTATAGTAGCGTTAATAGCGTTAAGCATAGTATTTGCTCAGGAAGACACAGAACAAAAAGATATAACAGAAGAAGGAATGATGTATCAACCTTCTGAAGAAGATTGTGACATGCAAGAACAAGAAGCTGAAAAAGTTTATGAAACTCTTAATGAATATTATGAAGAAAAAGGATTAACAATGCCAGATACATGCACTGAAGTTACTCTTGAAGATGCACCAGAAAATCCTCCCTGCGGTACTGATGTAGCAGAAAAGTTTGCAAGTAGTGAATGTTTGAAAGCATATCTTATTTCTGAAGGAGAAGTACTCCCTGAAGAATTAATTGTAGATAAAGAGCCTGAACAATGGAATGATCCTAATGATGATAAATCTCCTTACAACAAAGATGATAAAGATGAAAATAATGAAGAAAGTTCTGATGATAATCAAGAACCAATGTTAATTTCATCAGATCCTAACCAAGAAAATGATAATGATCTGAAAAATTATGGTCAAGGAGTCTCACAGTGTGAAGAAGAAAAAAACAAAATGAAGGTTTATATTAAAGCATTAGAAGAAAAAGTAGAAGAATTAGGTGGGAACACTGAAGAAATAAAAACAGAGTTAGAAGCAGAATATGGATCAGAAGAAGCAGATGAGAGCCAAGAAGGCCAACCAAATGAACAGCAAAACCAACCTCAACAACAAGGTAAAAAAGGAGGAATGTTTCAACGGTTTTTAGGATTCTTTGGATTTGGAAACAATGAAGAACAATCAACAGTTACAATAGATACTGAAAACTCTGATGAAACAACTGAAGAAACAGAGAGTACTGACTCAGAAGAAACTGTAGAAGCAACTGGTTGTACTGAAACTGATGGCGGTCAAAAATATACTGTACCTGGAACAACAACAGATAGTACAGGATCTGAAACAGACAGCTGTTCTACAGCAGATGCATCTTTGACAGAATACTATTGTAACAATGGATTCATGGAAAATAAAGTTGTTATTTGTGAACAAGAATTTGGTCCAGGATCAATCTGCATGGTTTCAAGTGCAGGAGGATTTTGTTCTGAAGTCCCACAAGCACCAACAGTAACAACAGGAGATCCAGGAAACCCTGAAGTAACTGTAACAACAGAAACAGATACTATCGTCACACCTGTTGACGCATAATTTTTTATTTTTTTATTTACTTTATTTTTGTATGTTAATTATTTTTAAGAAAACCTTATTCTCCTTCAAATTCTACAAGAGAATAACACGGTTTGCCTACTTTTTCTATCCCTTTTAATTCAGGTAAATTGACAATAAATGCACATTCAAGAACATTGCCACCTTGCTTTTCCACTAAATTTACTGCTGCCTTACATGTTCCCCCTGTCGCAATCAGATCGTCAACGATGAGAACAATATCTCCAGGTTTAATTGCATCAGTATGAATTTCAATTTTATCTTTACCATATTCTAATTCATATTCCACAGAATCTGTTTGTCCAGGTAACTTACCTGGTTTTCGCACAGGAACAAACCCAACATTTAATTGATGTGCAAGTGCACCACCTATAATAAATCCTCTACTTTCAATGCCAACAACTTTATCGATATGTATTGAACCATACCGTTGAACAAATGTGTCTATAGCATATCTAAACCCCGCAGGATCTTTCAACAGAGTTGTGATATCACGAAATTGAATTCCTTGTTTTGGAAAATTTGGAATTGTACGTATTTTTGATTTTATATCCATAATCACACCTCAAAATGTTGCAGTTTTTATCGCAGTTTTGCATTCACATTCCCAATCATGAAGCTGAGGAATGACTGCAGTTAATATTCGCTTAACTTTTTCTGCATTGTCAGTCATAGTCTTTAAGATTAATTCAATGTTAACATTTTCTCCATCATGCTTCCAACAATCATAATCTGTTGCCATCGCAATTGCTGCATAACATATCCCTGCTTCTCGAGCAAGAACAACTTCAGGCACTGTTGTCATATTAATAACATCACAGTTCCACTGCCGAAATAATTCTGATTCTGCTCTACTTGAAAATCGAGGACCTTCAATAGTTACCATTGTTCCTTTGCCATGATAAGGTATATTTAATTGCACTGCTGCTGCACTTAACAAAGTACGCAATTTTTCACAAAACGGTTCTGCCATAGGAATATGACAAATAACTTGACCTGTGTAAAATGATTGATCACGTTTTGTTGTTCTATCTATAAATTGATCAATAAAAACAATATCCCCTGGTTTAATGTTTTCTCTCAATGATCCACACGCAGTTGCAGCAATAATATGAGTAACGCCAAGTTCTTTCATTGCCCATATATTTGCTCTGTAATTTACATCAGAGGGTTGAATAGTATGATGCTCCCCATGTCTTGGTAATGCAACAATATCAATCCCTCTAAAAATACCTGTCGTGAGAAGATCTGAAGGAGAACCATATGGAGTATGCACTTTTCTTTTTTCTACTCTTTCCCATAGCTGAGGATCACCAACTCCAGAACCACCGATAATGCCTATCTTCATCAAAGAAAAGGAAGAGAACTAGGTTTAAATTGTTTGTTATGAATTTTTTAAAATAATGATAAAAGACCCAATACTCCATGAATGAGACCAAAACACAATGATAGTTTTGCCATTATCATATGCGCAGATAATGTATTTTTTCCTTTATGAGTTAAATACCCTAATGTTCCGGTAATTAAAAACATAATAAAAGTTATTATTCCCCCCCACATAATAAAAGGAACACCTAAAATTGGATAAAAAGTTATTTCATTAAACATAGTTTCACCTTGTTATTTTAACTTAATCCGCTCCACTATCATATTGCCACCAATATGAAGAGTTGGATTTTGCTATTTTTGCAGCAATAATTACATTCTTTGCTAAAATTTTTGCCTCTTTTTCATAACATGGACTTGTAAGAATTTTTTTATCTTTATATGTCCCATCACAAACTGTATTGACTGCGTACATGTTACTGTAAGGAGGAAAGAGCATACCATAATGATTCAGAGTCATGTATAATGAAGAGATTACCATACTTGCACCAACTTCATGACCTGTAACAATAATCCCTGCAACTTTTCCAGTCATCCGTTTAAGAAAACCTGAACCAAACTCAGTTGTTGCTGTTGCTTCAATAAATTTAGTATGTTTAATATTGAGAATTTTATCTTTTGGATTTTCTTTATTTGCAGGAGAAAGACTGCCATCCAAACTAATAAGCCTATCGATAAACAAAGACATCATTGAGGACATTTTAAAATTGTTTACAGGTGTTGCAAAAATAATAACATCTGCCCACATAACTTTATCATACAAAATGTTTGTCATATCATCGCCTTCTTTTCCTTTAGGATAACATGAACAAGGATAATGACACTGCGTATTAATTGTAGAATAACATGCACGACAAGGTTCAATATTATATTCTCTTAAAATGAGTTTTTCTGTCTCTGCACCTTGTTTTTTTGCTTCTTCAAGACATTTGCCAAGAAGCCATTCAGAATTGGACTGTTCCTGAGCATAATCATTGACAGAACGCATGCTTCCACTAATACCAAGTACACGAATTTTTTTCTCGAAAAAATGTTTTTTAATTTGAACAGCTTCTTTTTTTGTTTCTTGCTGAATTACTTTAAATCGATTCATTTGAATGCCTGAAGAAATTCTTCTTTTGTTATTTTCAGATGTTTTACTCGAGGAGCATGACACGTTGGACACGTTTCTGGAGCTTCAAGCCCATAATGCAAATCACCACACACTGAACAACGCCAAAATGTTTTTATTTTCATTGTACCACCACTTTTCCTTTCATTGAAGTATGGATGCTGCATAAGTATGTTATTTCTCCTGCAGTTGTGAAGGTATAACTAAATGAATCTCCTGTATTCAAGGTATTTGATGTAAATAAGTCTGACTGAATTATATGCGGTGCTGCGTCTTCATTTACCCATATTACTGTTGCACCTGCAGGAACTGTAAGAATTTCTGGACTAAAAGCATAATTTTTGATTATAACTTCCTGTCCTGATAATTGATTATTTCCAGATATTGCTGCAGAAGTAGTATCTTCTATTGCCTTATCTTGGTTTTGAGAACAACTCATCAAAAAAAACATTACACATATTGAGATCAGTAAGATTTTTTTCATATGTCTTTTTTAAAAAGAGGATTATTTAAAGGTTTCTTTTAAAAATTAATTATTAAACCTTAGTTATTAAATATAGTTATTAAGTATAGTTATTAAACTTTATTTATTAAGAATTTTCACAAAAATAAAATATGAAATAATTGTTAATACTAATCCCGATGCAACATCAAGCAGATAATGCTGTTTTACAAAAATAGTAGACAATGCAATAAGTGCTGCCCATGGAATCATCCACCAATATTTTTTATTATAATGATAAATTAAAAGAGCTGCAAACAATGGCTGTGCAACATGAAGACTAGGAAATGCGTTATATGGAGGGTCTACTGGGTAAAGCAGATTAAATATTGGAGCAAAAATACTATTAATCTTTTCAGGCCGAATAACTACTGTCACAGGATAGACAATGTACGTGGTATATGCTATACACATTAAAATAAAATATGAAAGAACTGCTTTGCGAAAAAATACTATATCTTTTATGAAAAAATACAGCAGCATTGGCATGAAAAAGCCAGACATGTATGGAATTATAAAAAGAGGGATAAAAGGAATAATCGTGTCATAATATATTGTAAGTATATGAGCATCTCTTCCTACCGAGAGATAATTTATCAAGGGGTATATAAGAAAGAAAAATAATACAATCCCACAAAATAAAATTCCTTTTTCGTATTTTCTGTAAAAATTCATGTTTAAATGTTTGAATAGCTGAAGAAATATAAAGGTTTGTACTGATGCTAAAATCGAATAATGTTTATAAATCGTTTAAGGGTTCTTTTAACAATGAACGAACAAAAATCATTATCACGAATATTATTTACCTGGAGTTTTAGTGGAGCATTATTTGGCACAGGTGCAGGATCAGCATTAGAAGATATTCTACAACATGTAAGTACAGATCCGTTTATTGATTACACAAGTTGGGGTACTGCATGCGTTGGTACAGTAATATCTGCTGCTATTGGATTAACTCTTTATTATAATAGAGACGCTGACCCTGGAAAAGTTGTTCTTGCACCAAAACAACCTGTAAAACAACAGACTGTTCGACCAGGGATTGACACAGCAATCTATAAATTAACATATGGAATTACAAACACATGTGCAATAACATATTTTACTAGACCATTATTACGAGGATTAAACACAAATCCATTAGATGAGTTAAGGAGAGAATACGAATCTGCTCAAGATAAGTTTTGGTTAAACCAGTTTGAGGTATTTGAACCATTTACTGCTAATAAAACAAGGATTATTCCAAAAAAAGCATTAGAGGGATTTTTTGATAACGGGGACATCCTGTATAATTCTGCACGAGATTATATTGCTCGAAGAGCTCAATCAATAGCTGGATCAAGAGAACGACCTTTTAACACTCGTAGAGAACATGAACAATGGTCAGAAAAATTTAAAGAAGGATTATTTATACAATTTAGGTATGCACAAGAGATTTCAATTTGGATTACATACTTATCTCATCGTGGAGGAATAGTTGGATCTCAAGTAGAATCAAAATTAAGGAATTATGGGATTACACGCATAGATGACTTAGCACGAGACGTTACACTACTAGGGAATAATATTCTTAAGGCATACGATAAACTCTGTCGAGAACAATTGGCGTTGTATCATAAGTAAAGGGTTCAATTAACAAATTAATTTTGACAACACTCTTTATTTTCTTTCCACAATGCAACTGCTTTTGGGCATTTTTTAAGAATTCTTTGAATATTGTTATACACACTTGGACATTCTTTTTTACTGATTGCATTCTTTATTTTCTGCAATGAACTAACAATTGCACATTGATTATTAGCATCAAGTTTTTCCAGATCACTAAATGTTGCAAGAAGCATAAACCCAGAATATTCATTCAATTTTGAAAGTGTAATCATTATCTCTGTTAAGTAATCAAGGCCTTCTTTTGTAAGCAATGATTTTTTTCTATTCGCTGCAAATGGAAGATACAATGCATGCTGTTCATTGGATTGCTCAATTCTAAAATGAGGATCTTTTTCAGTCTTGTTCATAATTGCAATAGAATCATTGCTATTATTACTTCCTACAATTCTCAAAAAACTTTCCCATGCAACAAGATTTGTTTCTGCTTCTTTTTTGAACAACTCAAGTTCCATAATTTTATCAGGAGCATTGCTGTTGAGGTATAAACTCATTGCAGCATTTTTATCAGTTGCATGAGATGCAAGTAATTGGTGTTTTATGAGTTTCCATGCTTCTTCATTATCAAATGATGCAAGCAAACTAAGCAGAATGTTTTTCAAAGAACGTTGTTTCATTCCTGCAAATTGCTGCTCTAAATATGTCCCGGTAATTTTTTTTGCAGCAAATTTTGTGTACAATACAAAGATATCTTTTTTATGTGCTGTTGCAATTGCTTTTCTTACCTTTTCCTTTGCAGCATAAATTTCTTTATATTTAAATGAAAGAAATTCATCACGAACATTCTCGTTTATAACTAAAAATAATGCTTTTACTTCAGGAGAGATTTTTTCATCAAGAAGAATCTTACCATATGTTGAAATGACAACAGAAGATACCTCTGCAGTAATATCTTTAACCAATTTTGCTTTTTCTTTATCAAGTAATGTGGAAAAAGCCATGTACCTGTTAACAATGTCACTATCTTTCAACGCCTGCAAAACTAATTGAGATTCTGTCTGGCCTTCATAAAATACTTTACCATACAATGCATGATTCCTATTGAGAGAAATATATGCTGGCTCTTCTTTTACAGGAAATTCAATTATTTCAGTTTCTTTTTTTATCCAATGGATTATTGTTTTTCCCATATCTTTGCCATGAGAATCAACAGGACAAAAAACAAATGGGAACTGCCATGGACCCTGCTCATCAAATCCCTTCTGATGAATTTTTAGAGTTTCAATTCCTTCTTTGTAACTTACGGTAACATAAACTCGCGGAAATCCTGAACGTGTAAGCCAACCTTGGGTCATATGCTTAAATTCTAATCCTGACACTTCTTCCATTGCATTAAGCCAATCTTCAGAATTTGCATTTTTATGTTTAAAGCGTTCATGAAATAATGCAAGAGCTTTAACAAACTTTTCTTTACCCATAAGGGTCTCAATCATTTGTACAACTTCTGGTGCTTTGATGTACGTCATCCCAGTAATCAATTCATCAGGAGTATTGAACCCATGAGGAATAATTGGCATTGCTGCTGGACCACTATCTTCTGCAAACGTTCCAAACATTGGAGCATGAAGTGTCATAACGCGAACAATACGAGTATATGCCTCGCCCATAATATGACTTAAATATTCTGATTCAACATGAACTGTTACTGCTTCATTAAGCCATAAAACAAAAGGATCAACACCTGTAACTTCACTTCCATTAAGATTATGATAAAATTCATGTGCCTTAACTTCCATCATATATTCAAAGCTGTCATCTGTGATAGATTTTGTTGGCATGATTCTGTTAGTAACAATTGTTGTGTTACCAACATTTTCCATTCCCCCAAAATTAGAATTTTGCATCCCAATTTCTCTATACACATCTCCTGTGTATACATAACCCAGGTTTAATGATTTCACACGTTCTGCAAGTTCTTTTCTAACCTCGCTGACATCTTGTTTTTTTGCCTTTAAGAAATCCCTTTTTTTAAGCAACTGCCAAATTTTCTTTTTTACATCCAACGCTTCATACTTCCCTGCTCCTGTATGTAAATGAATCCACATAATACTATGACTTAAAATATCTAACGCACGCTCTGCTTCATTTGTATCTGCCTGCGGAGGAATTAATAGTTCAATCATAAATTTTTTTCCATGAGGATATTCAAATTCACACTCAACAGTTTTGTATGTTCCAACTCCTAAGAAAAATAAATATGGTGCCATTGGGGTGATATGATTATAATAGCGAATCATACTTCTACCATTACCCAAATCTTTTTTTCCCTGTTTAAATTCTGATACAATGTCACCATTTGAAATCATACTTGTATAACGACTATCTGCAATGATTGTTACGGTGTATGTACATTTTGCAGTCATATCATCATAACAAGGAGTAAGTCTTTGAAATCCCCACTGTTGACATTGAGTAATTTGCGTTGGCGGACAACCTGCAGGAGTTTCATCATAATACAATCCTTCAAGAATGTTTTTCGTTGGCCTTGTAATTGTCTTTGTAAAAAGAGTAAACGTATCTCCTTTTTTCATTTTTGGCAATGTAACATGAAATTTATTTGCATCTGTATCATATATATAGCTAACAACTTTTTTTGTAACTTTTTTTTCATGATCTCCTTTTGCTCTAACTTTGTCATATAATGCAACTTCTTGTATTTCTAGATTTTTTGCATCAAGAGAAATTTTTTGTAAAGAATCTTCTATGACAGTCATTGTCATATCACTTTCGACAACTGTATATTCATCAAACACATCAAAGAAAAGATTAAAATGTTCAACCTTCACTGGCAATTTCCCAAAATCATCTGGATAAAATGCAAATTCTCTACTTTGTTGTTCTGAAATTTTTTCAGTAGGTTGAATTTCAGGCATTATAGGAACTAATAATTACCTGCTTTTATACTTATGGATTCACGCTTCAATGAGTATACCAGTATAGTATTTTGTGATACTGTTAAGAGAGGTTTACTCTGTTTTTCTTAGATTTTATAAAGAAAAGTTGATTCCCATTATTTATGAGACATTTAACAACATTAAGTCTTTTAGTATTATTACAGGGATGTAATCAAACAAAAACATTAACAACTCTTGTTGAGAATGAACCTCAAACTGTCCAGTATGACAATTTTTTAAGATCAGAAGGATTAAAAGAATCTGAAAAAATAGAAGGAACAGATTCTGCTTCTTATTTGAACGGAAATTTTACGGTAAGAATTAATTATAATAAATTAAGAGGCAGATGTGCAGAACATATGATGATTACACTTGAAGATGGAATATATGTATATGATTCTTCTCGACCTCAAGGGAATGATATTTTCTTTTCTTCTGAAGAAGATCCAGAATCTGATTTATATGTTAAAACAGTTTATGTAGTAAATGATTCTTGTTCACAAGAACCTAGAAGATTAGAAGTACAAATAAAAAAATGTCCTTGTTCAAATTTTTGTAATACACAAGGAACTACTTATTCTTGGGATTATGCTGAAACTATTACAGGAACAGATCTAATAACACAAGATAAATTACGAACTATAGGGTTAACTATGTATAACGCAGCAGAAACAGAGTTAAAAGAATAAATAAAGTAAAATAAAGAATAATAAATAAAATTAATTGAAAAAAATTATTGATATACAGGAGTTAATCTATTATTTTCTACTCTAAGATCTACACTGTAAGGTTTATGTTTACCTATAGCAACCATTGCCTGAGTTGCACTATTAAATGTAGCAAATCTTTGATCTAAAGGAATAGATTCAACAAGATTATCAAGCGCAACTTGAACCGCATCATATCTATGTACATATGGTACTTGTACTCTTTGAGTCATTCTTGACTTTCCTTCTCTTTCAACAGTAACTCTTACATAAACAGGTTCCAAAACAGAAGGATGCGCCGAATATGTTTTTGAAGCAGGAGCTTCTGTAGCTTTACAAACATCTGCTAATGTTGTTGGAGGTTCAATTACAGTACTTGTTGTTTTAGGTACAGAAGGGTTTGCATCATACACAGATGGACGATTACCATCATACAATTGTACTCTTCCTGTATGAAAATCAACTGCAAGTAGATATGATCTTACGTTATCTCCTTCACTTAATGTTACATGAGATGCTCTATATAATACAGGCATTTTTGTTCGAAGTTTGTTTAATAATCTCTCATCATGAATTCTGGTTCCGTTAGGACTTAATCTATATCCTGGTAATGTTTTTCTACTTGGTCCGTTAGGTCCTTCTACAACTACAGTTACAGTCATCGTTTATCCCTCACTTATATTTTATATATATTGAAAAAAATTAAGATTTATTACTGATTTATAAACCTTTTTATAAAATTAGTTTTAACAATCGTGACAATGTTTACCAAAACATTTATCGTAGAAATCACACTGGCCTGTACTATATTTGCATAACGGACCTTGTTTTAAAGGAAAATCTTCTTTCTTTGTTGTTGCTGTGTTCATATGAATAAGCTCTGCTTCAAACTTTGCATTATTAATAAGCTCTTCATCAACATCTAATAATTGTTCGCCAAATTTTAAAAAATCTATTCCTACTTTGTTTGGCATTTTTTCATGCGTTTCATGATACATCAAGGCATATAATCCCAATTGCAGACGATACTCTTTACTCATTTTTGGTGCTTTAGATGTTTTATAATCCATTAAAACAATTTCACCATCTTTTTCATGAATTGCATCAATAAAACCTCGTACACCATACTTAGCCGATTTATATTCTATTTCTGTTTTTGGTGTAAGGCGCTTGAACGAATCAGGAAGAGGATATTCTTTCATTTCTATTGCCATTTTCTTAGTGAAATTCCCATACCAATTATTGACCATATCTTTAGTTTCAATATGATAAAATTCAAGCTGCGGTGTTGTTAATCCTAAATTATTAAGTTCTTTATTTTGTTTTCTCCACTGCTGTTCCATCATGTCATTGATGAACACTTTCATGACAAATAATGCATTATCTTCTGACAGTTTTGAAATGTCTACTTTGAAAAAATTTTCAAGAACAGAATGAACAATCTTTCCCCTAGTTAAATGAATGCTTGGTCTCCCTGGTAATTTTTCAATATAACAATAATAATATTTTCGTGGACACTGCTTATACGTATTAATTGAACTTGGACTTTGGACTCGTGCAATATTTAATTTCTTAATTTCAGAAGTCATAAGATTTCTGACCTTGCAAGGCTATAAAAAGGTTATTGTTTCAGAATTAGAAGTTTTGAGTAAAAGTACTGATGATTAAGTTTTTAGAATTTTTCGTCTCCAGAGAAGCAAGAAAGCAAAAGATGAATTTGCAATAACCATCACAAATGGATTGAGTATTGTAATTATAGAATATGTGTTCATAGCAAATAATGTAGCGAGATATGACAAGCTACTTAAGGCATAAAGACTTGTATTTTCCTCAGCTGGTGCAAAATATGATTTTCGAATAGTTGGAATAAAACCAAAACAGTCAATAATAGTTATAATAATAACAGTCATTAATGGACTATTAGTTAGATACCAACAAAATAAGGAAATAGCTGCACCCCCAAGGCTTAACCAATCTAGTAAAACAATATTTTTTTCACCTTTTTTTAAAGCCATAAGAAAAATAATAAAACATGAAATTGTTGCTACGGCACTTATCCACGCACCAGGACCAGCTCCTCCACTGAGTTGGGCAGCAAATGTAATTGCAGCAATCACTGACCAAATGAGCCAGGAAAATGCATGTGGTTTTGTTATCCCTTTTATTGTGCTCTTGGTATATGGAATATAACTGATAACTCCTACGCTTACTGCAATAATTCCTATTATTACTTTATATTCCATGCACCCATAATTACCTTTTTGTTTATGTATGTTTCGATATGTTTTTTGGATGTATACTTCATAATCTTTTTAAAGCATTCTCATAGTCCTCTTCTGATGGATTATCTCGACAAAATTCCTACGCACAAAACTGATGTGCAAATGTACAAACTTACTGGCAATGGGAGTAAATTAACACGATACATTGCCACAACTCCTGAAACACGAATAATAACTAACCAACCTGAAATATTTGGGATGACATATACCCGAGCACTGACATATGCTGTGCAAAAAACATTAGAAGCACTACCAGAAGCAGAGCAATTCAAACAATGGCCTGATTATGAAGCAAATGCAATTGTTCTTTTAAGGGGTGGCTTAAATTATGGATTGCGAAATGCATTGCGAAAAGCATATGGATATAATAAACATTCAACAACATTCATTGTTTCTCAACGCAGTAAAAATCCTGAAACAAATGAATGGAACGCAGATGTACAAACATACAAACAAATTACAATCCCTAAAGTGGTTAGTTTTTTTTTAGGTGATGTTATTGGTACAGGAACAAGTATTAAAAAATCATTAGCTGCATTGACAAAACTGATGGAAGAAGTTAATGTACGAACAGTACGGAAATTTGTTGTGCTTACTCTTGGCTGTTCTGCAGGAGAACATGTTCTTGAAGAATATGATACCTATTTACGTAAAACATACCCCGATTATGAAGGAATGGTTGTTGTATATTTTGAAGGACGATTTACTCTTGCAACAACTGATATGAACATTAAATTAATTGATCCTGGCACTGATTTTTTACGTGTTGGTGCATTACTGGCTCCAGAATTTTTACTTATGCAATATGACCAAGTTTATTATCCATTAGAAAAATGCACAAATTATGATGCAGGCAATAGAGCATTTGATATTCTTTTATATAAACGAGAAGTACAGGAATACTGGGCAAGAATGCTTCAGGAAGCAAACAATGGATTTACATTATATGATGCGTTACTCCAAAGATTTCCGGATCATTATGATACTAAAGAACAATTTTTTGATGAGAAAAAAAAGCAATGGAAAAATGTTTCAGAAGGATTAATTAATCAAATATGGCTTGCACATCAACAACGCTGGAATTCTCATTTTATTGAATATGCAAAAACAACTGATGCATTAAAAAAAATATGCATGCTTCGTTTAGAAATGATACAAAATCATGAATGTTAAGTTGTAATTATTTCAGAAATATCTTGCATATTTGCTATTGCATTGATTAATGGACGTGCTGGACCAACAGAAGGCATTGCTACAAATCTTTCTTCCATCCTACGAATTCCTTCAACAATCATTTGCAAGCCTTGTTCTGCTGTTTTTCTCGGCAATAATCTTAAAACTCGATCCGGATTAAAGTAAAACGTATGATCTTCTTTCCAAATTTTTAATGCATTTTTTACATCATATTCTTCTAAACCAGAATTTAAATTAACTAACTCAAAATCATCAAGAAAAATAACAGATCTCTTACCTTTAAGATATGTCCCTCTTTTTTCAGCAGATTCATTGTGATGAACCCCATTAACCTGCATAACATCTCCAGCAAAA
>JBAZCJ010000007.1:0-21941 GCA_041671005.1 Candidatus Woesearchaeota archaeon
GCAGCAGTTCTCGTTGTTGCAGCTACTGACAGTGTCATGGCACAAACAAAAGAACACGTGTTCCTTTCACGAACACTTGGTGTTGCTCAAATGATTATTGGAATTAACAAAATGGATGCAGTCGGTTATGATCAAGCAAAGTTCAACAAAGTTAAAGAAGATGTTTCTGCATTGTTGAGATCTGTTGGATTTAAAGTAGACAAAATCCAGTTTGTTCCTATGGCATCATTGCACGGAGAAAACGTTGCAAAGAAATCAGATAAAATGCCATGGTATGCAGGAGGTCCTTGCCTTTTAGATGCAATCAATGCTCTTAATGCACCTGAACGACCAACAACTTTACCATTAAGAATGCCACTTCAAGATGTTTATAACATCACAGGAATTGGCGTTGTTCCAGTTGGTAGAATTGAATGCGGTATCATGAAAGTCAACCAGAAGATTGTTGCGGTTCCGGGTAGAGAAGGAAAAGCAGTTCATGGAGAAGTTAAAACAATTGAAATGCACCATGAATCAATTTCTCAAGCAGAACCAGGCGACAACGTTGGTATTAGCGTGCGAGGATTTACAAAGAAAGATATTGCACGAGGAGACGTTATTGGTCCTGAAGAAAGTTATCCAACTGTTGCAAGTGAATTTACTGCACAAATTGTTGTTTTGAATCATCCTACAGTTATGACTGTTGGTTATACACCAGTATTCCACATTCATACAGCACAGGTTGCATGTCAAATTACAGCAATTGAAAAAAAGCTTAACCCAGCAACTGGTGAAGTATTGCAGGAAAACCCAGATTTTATTAAAAATGGGGATGCAGCAATAATCAAAATTAAGCCAATGCAGCCATTATGCATTGAAAGACAAAAAGAAATTCCACAGCTTGCACGATTCGCTATCAGAGATAGCGGCGCAACAGTTGCAGCAGGAATGTGCATTGACCTCGTTAAGAAGCCAATGTAATTTTTTATTTTTTATTTTAATTACATTTTTATATAACCTATAAAACCATATTGAAGAAGAGATTCATTATGGATACAAACCATGCAAAAAGCAAGAATAAAATTGGCATCAACTAACATTGACAAGATCAACGAGATTTGTGCAAATATTCGCGAAATCGCTGAGAAGACAGGCGTGCAAATGCGCGGCCCTATTCCTCTTCCTACAAAAAATCTAAAAGTCACAACACGTAAAAGTCCAGATGGAGAAGGTAAAGCTTCTTGGGATCGATATGAAATGCGTATTCACAAGCGTTTTATTGACTTAGGAATGGATGAACGTGCATTACGATTAGTAATGAGAGTTCCAATCCCAGAAGGATTGAACATTGAAATTGAAATGGTTGAATAATTAGTTTAAACAATACTTTTTTAAATTCACTTTTATTTCTTTATGATAATAATCTTATAACTGGAGATGACAAAATGGCAGAAACAGAAAATGTTGTAGGAATGCTTTATCAAGCATTAAGTCGAAGAGTAGGACAAGAAGCACGTGATAGATTAGCTGTAGGAGCACATGTTTTTAATAACACCGTTGCTTGTCATTCAGGTAGTAATTCTAAACCAGGTTTAGGTATATATATGATAGCACTTTTTGCTGCTGGGTCTGAAGCATGTTTATTTGCAAGCACTTATAACCCTAAACCATCATTTCCTAAAGGAGAATATTATTCTCATTAATTTTTTTATAGTTTTTTTAATTATTTTCAATTTTTTTTTATGAAAAACTTATTTTTATTGTGTAAAAATATTAAAATCCCCTAAAAATATATATACTTTAGTTGTTTATCTGTTATTATGTCTCAAGAAGTAGCTAAAGCTCCCTTAAAAAAAATTTTGATTATAGATGATCAATATTCTATTAGGGAATTGTTAGAAACAATTTTTTCTGGGGAATATGATGTCATTAAAGCAGAAACTGCTAAAGATGCTCGATTTATACTAACACGAGAATCTGTCACTTTAATTATTCTTGATGTTATGATGCCTGATTTTGATGGGTATGCATTCTGTAAGGAATTGAAAAGCAGTATTGCAACAAAACATATTTCTATTCTTATTTTAACTGCAAAGCACCAAATGTCTGATTTACAGCCAGCAATAGATGCAGGGGCAGATGAATATATGACAAAGCCTTTTGATGAAGATTATTTGGTAAAACGAGTGAAAATATTAACTGAACGAACTCCAGAAGATATTCCTCCAGAAGGTAAATTATTAAATTTTGGCGGAGGATTTCATTATATAAAAAATAAAAATAAGTAAAATTATTACTGAAATTACATTTCAGGCATTTCTTGCTGTTGTGGCATTGGTTTTTTACCTGCTGCAATGACATCATCGATTCTTAATATCATTACTGCAACTTCTGCTGCTGATCTTATTGCCTGTGTCTTTACTTGTAATGGTTCAACAATATTTTCTTTCCATGCATCAATAACTTTTCCTGTAAATACGTCAATGCCTGCCCATTTAGTACCTTTGTCATGTTCTGCTTTTAATTCTGCAATGACATCTATAGGATCTAATCCAGCATTTTCTGCAAGTGTTCGTGGAATAACTTCCATTGCATCTGCAAATGCAAGTACTGCAAGCTGTTCTCTTCCTTTTAAGGATTGAGCATACTTTCTGATTTCTTTTGCTAGTTCCATTTCAGGAGCTCCTGCACCAGCAACAATTTTTCCAGATCTGATAGTTGCTGCAACAACTCCTATTGCATCATCAACTGCACGTTTAACTTCTCCAATCACATGTTCAGTGCTTCCTCTAATTAGAATTGTTACTGCTTTAGGATTTTTGCAGTTTTGTACAAATATCATATTTTCATCACCAATATTTTGCTCTTCTACATCAGCGATACCTAAATCTGTTGCTGAGAAATCGTCAATATTTGTGACTAGTTTTGCACCTGTTGCTCGTGTTAATGCATCCATATCAGATTTTTTTACTCTCCGTACTGCACATATTCCTTTTTTTGCAAGGAAATGTTGTGCAAGGTCATCAATGCCTTTTTGGCAAAGTACAACAGTTGCACCAGTTGTTGCTATTTGATCAACCATTTTTCTTAACATTCGTTCTTCTTGATCAAGAAATGCCTGCATTTGCATAGGATCATTGATTTGTATTTTTGCATCTGTTTCTGTTCCTTTAATCTCAATAGCAGAATCAATAAGTGCAATTTTTGCGTTTAATATTGTTTTTGGCATGCTCATATTGACTCTTTCTTTGTCAAGTACAATGCCTTTAATGAGCTGTGAATCTTCAATTGATGCTCCTGTTCTTTTTTGAATTTTAATATTATTTAAGTCAATGATAGTTTTTCCATTTGATGTTTCTGTAACTGATTGTACTGCTTTAACTGTTAATTGTGCAAGAAGTTCTTTTGCACTTTCTGCCCCTTTTCCTGTCATTGCTGTATTTGCAATTTTGATTAATTCTTGTTCATCTTCTTGTTTGACAGTTTCTGCTATTCTATTAAGTATTTCTAATGCTTTTTGGCTTGCAAGTAAATATCCTTTTGTGATGACTGTTGGGTGTATATCTTTTTCAAGAAGTGATTCTGCATTTTTTAATAATTCTCCTGCAATAATAACTGCTGTTGTTGTTCCATCTCCAACTTCACTCTCTTGGGTTTTTGCAATTTCAACAATCATTTTTGCAGCAGGATGCTCAATTTGCATTTCTTGAAGAATTGTGACTCCATCGTTAGTGACAATAATATCTCCTAAACTGTCTACAAGCATTTTATCCATTCCTTTTGGGCCTAATGTTGTGCGGATGGTTTCTGCAACAAGTTTTCCTGCCATTATATTATTTTGCTGTGCTGTTTTTCCTGTTGTTCGTTGTGTATTTTCTGGTAAAATAAATATTGGTTGTACTTGCTGTTGTTGTGTCATGTTTTCACCTACATTTGAGAAAGGCTATTTGATTTTTAAAGCTTATGTAAGAATTTCGTCACGGTTTTGTGTTGATTTTTAAAAATAGATACAGTCTATTCCAATACAATAGTACATATGCTTGGATTGTAATAATAATGAACATTAGTAAATTTAACACATAAAATAATGTAAGAGTTGTTCCACTCATTTGAAGAATCATAAAAAGGAAGAGATATATTATGAAAAAAGTGAATACAAATAATATATTCCAGCCAATCCATTGTGCAATGAATTTCCAGTGCACTGTTTCATAGACTTTGGGTGGTAGTTCTTTTAATGGATATTTTTTGAATAAAATATGGCTGACAGTCATAAAATAATAACTTGCGGATATAAATACAATTAAAAAAATAACTAATGCTGCTTGTTTGAGTATGGAAATAAGTGATACTGTGAAAAAGGTTGTTAGTGAAATAAATGCTGTTAAAAGAATAAACAAACTTATACAGTTGTATACATAAAATTTACCTAACTCTTTTGCATTAATCTTTGCTTCTATTTTGTTATTGTTCAAAAATTGGATAATGCAATATTTGAAAAAAGAGTATACTGCAATAATACTGAGAAAATAAACGAGTAAAAGAATATATCCTATCCATGTACCTGTAACTAGAGCTTCGTTTTGTGTAAATGCGTAATCAAATATTTTTGCAGCTGCAAATAGTAGTGAAAAAAAGAAAATATCCATTAAAATAATTAATCCTGTTTTTTTCCATTCTTTTGAATATATAAATACTTGATACGCAGTTGTTTTTTTAATGTCGTTAAGGATTTTCATTTCTTTTTTTGTGCTTTTTTAGCTTTTTCTGTTTCTGCAAATACTTGTTCAAGCTCTTTTGCAAGTGCAGGATCTTCCCCAAACAGTTCTTTGACTTTTTTTTCTTCAGAAACTGTTTTTGTTGCTTCTTTTATTACTTCTTCTTGTTTTTCTATTTCATTATCAGTATTTTTTTGTTTTTGTGTTTCTTTTTTATCAATGAACAGACCAATGACATCATCAATTTTATTTAATTGCTCATCTTCTTTTTCTAACTGTTGTTTATAATGTCTTTCTTCTTCAGCACGTTGTCGTTCTATAGCATTAAAATGTTTTGTTCGCTCATTTTCCCTATTTTGTTTTAACTTTTCTTTTTGTTCTATTCTTTTTCTTTTTTCTTCTTCAATTTTTTGTTGAACTGTTTCTATTCTTTGACGTTCCATTTCTTGTTGTTGTGCAACAATTTCTTCTTGATGATCTATTGATAATTGGATTGCTTTTTCTTTTGCAAGTTCAAGTATTCGAAGAGGATTTCCTTTTGCATGATCTCTTAAAATTTTAATACTTTGATGATCAAAAGGATATGTTCCAGAACCACTAACACTTTCAATTCTTTTCTTTAAAATTTCTATTGCGTGTTCAGTATCAATGCCTTCTAATTCAAATTTAAGACTGTCTTTGCCTTTTATACTTGATTTTTTTAATTCTTCTTTTTGACCCGCAACGATAAGTTGTATTTTTATTCCTGATTTTTGCAGTGCTGCAAGAATGTCAAGACTTTTTTCTGTTAAATTTTGTGGTTCATCAATTAATAAGACAAACGGTTTTTTCCCAGTTTTTTCTTTAATATACTGAATAACTTCTTCATATTTCATATCTTCAAATGGTCGTGAAACTGTTTTTTGATATATATTCAAAAATGGAAGCATTAATTTTTTGAGTAAAATAGATTCTGTTATTTTTTTTGGTTCACTATCTACAAAACATGCAACAACTTCCGGATGATGGCTGTCAATTTCTTCTTTTATCCAGTGTAAAAATGCTGTTTTTCCTGCTCCTGTTTCTCCAGTAATAGTTCCAAACTCTTCTTCTTTTACAAGAAAATGATTTAATATTGATTTTTTTTCTTTATCAATAATAATAAATTCATCTAATGGATACAATAGTTCTGGTTTGAAAGGGTCATCTCGCCAGCAAAAGACTCTAGTCCATTTTAATACTAGATTTCCTTTTGCGATTCCTGGAGAGAGTTTGACATTTTTCCACATCCAATGTTTGATAAGTTCTGTTGGAAGATACGGAGTGACTTCTTTTTCGAATTGTTCTACAGGTTGCCAGTCTGGTTTTTTTAAATGAAGCGCCTCTGCTGTTGAACTGAGAAATTGTTTAAACCCAGATACGCCTTTTTCTACTCCAGTTTTTGCTCCTTTAACTGCTGCAACTGTTCCTTGACCGACTAATACAGCTCCTTTTGCTATGTGTTGACCAACAACAATGCTTCCTGCAGCTACATTTTGTGCAATATTGACACTTTGTTCTTTGATTTTGTCAATTGAAGAATCTTCTTTTATGCTCTTTATTGGTTTTACAGGTTCTTGTTTTGCCATACGCATACGCAGGAGTTACTCTAATATAAAGTTTACTGTGGATGCTGTTTTTTTAGTAATATTTTATTTTAGACCATAAATTTATAAACTAACCTATGCTCTTTTAAAATATGGCAAAAGACTTTAACAAAGATCATAAATATAATCGAAATGACAATACAAGAAGTTCAGGTAGATTTAGCAGAGATTCTGAAGATTCTGGAAGTTTTGGAAGAAAAAAATCTTTTGGGGACAGAGGGAGTAGTAGATTTAGCCGAGATTCTGACAGATTTGATAACAGAACCCCTCGAAAATTTGAAAGATCTACAGTAACATGTGATGCCTGTGGTCAAAAATGTGAAGTTCCATTTAAACCTACTGAAGGTAAACCTGTGTATTGTAGTGCATGTTTTAAAAAACCTGGAAGTAGTTTACCAAGACCACAACAATCTTCTGTAGAATTTGATCAGATTAATGAGAAATTAGATAAGATTTTGAAAGCATTAAATATTGAATAAATTAATTTAAATTATAATTTTTTATTTTTCTTTGAATTTTTTATGTAATTTTAAATTAATCTTCTTCTTTTCTTTTTAAATATGTAGAAATAACCATAACCATGACTACTGTGTTAATGAATGCCCCCATAAATCCATTTATGACTGCAATTGTTTTTGCCCATCCCATTGGACAAATGTCCCCATACCCTATAGTAAAAAAGGTAATTGCTGAAAAATAAAAATTCTGAGTTGATCTATAACTGTCTTTTAAAACCATGCCTGGCTCAAACTTATCAGAACATTGACCATACGTAAGGTATCCTTTTTGCGCAGTATCAACAGCAGAATACATAAATGAAAATAAAACTATAACACTTATCATGAAAAGTACATAACTGATAAATAAACCTAACAAATTTTTTGCAGTAAATAATGACTTTAATGTTTTTTTAATCATATATATTACAAAAAAAATAATATACCACGTTGTAAGAAATACTATTAAGACAGTAATAGATTGCACAAGAAGTGGATTTCCTTTTAAAAATACCCGTACTAAAATTTCTAAGAAAAAAAATCCAATTAAAAATAAAGGTATTTTAATAATTGGTTTCGAATATAAAAATTCCTCAAACTTTCTTAATTTTGAAAGATTTTCTTGTGAAATTTTAAAAAAATTGTCTTGAACTACTTCTGAAATATTTTCTGAAGGAAGTTTTTCTAACTTCTCTTCAATGGATTTAATCATATTTTCTTTGGAAAGATTAATTATTTTTTGTTTTGGTATCTTTAAAATATTACTTTCAGCAATGCAGATTAATGTCTCTTTTGAATGTTTTATTAGCTCTTCATGAGCTCTTTTTAGCAAATTTGCTTTAGATTCGCATTTTTTTTCTTGATTGACCATTAAATAATTTAAGTGATACACTTATTTATATTCTTTTGTTTTGTTGAGAGAAAATGTGGTTTTAAAATTATAATCTCCACGTAAAATTTTGGTTTTTTAAAATGTGTTCAATTCCTTGCTTTCCTAGATTGCCAAATTCTGAAAATGCCCTTGTTGCATTTGGTGGATGAACATAATTTAACCTGTCAATAATTCCCGTATACACAGGATAAACTAATAATATTGAAGGAATATTTGGATTTCTTTCTGCAAATTTTACTGCAAGATCATAATCAATTTGATCCTCTTGATCTTTAGAGTGTATTATTCCTCCAAGTAAAATTAAATCTACTTTTGTTCCTACATCAATAACTTGTTGTGCGTCATCAAATGTATGATGAAATACTATATTAAAATTATAACCCCACCCTTGGAGTTCTTTTAACGGATGAATCAGTTCATATCTTTTAATCCCTACAACAAATAAATCCATAAGATAAGAAATATTAACTTCTTTAAAAAATCGTCTTATTACTAGAATAAACACGCTCTAGACCATAGCTAGATGTCGGCTCTAAGGTTGTTAACTATTTATGATTATATTTACTTATTATGGCACTTGAAGTTTATATCATTTGTGGATTTTATAGACGAGAAACTGAGTTTTTGAAGGTTAATTAAGGCATATACATATTGCGATTTCTATGTAATTCACAAGCAAGATCGCAATAAGTTAATCTTTCTGACCAATAATCTTTTATTCCTTTAATCCAATTAGCATTATCTTTTTTCCTATCTTCCCAAAATGAAATTATTTGAGATGAAGGACCAGTACCACAAAGTCTAAATCTCGTTTCATCCATTCGCTTATAAAGTTGTTCCACCCATCTGCAAGGATGACCTAAAGCGTTTATAATGGTTTGAGTGTTTTCTTCATTTAAATATCTATGAACAATTGGATCTAAAACTGTATGGTCTACTCCATACATTTGTTCATATGTTCCACTAAACTCACTCATTGTTTTTGCTCTGGTTTGTATATGTGATGGGACCCCCAATTCTTCTGCTAATTTATACACTTCTGATTTTAACAACCATCCGAATATATCTATTGCCCCCATATAACTTCCTTGGGAAAAATTTCCTAAACAAATCTCTGTAAGATTAGATGTATCAACTGATAATGCAGAATGAATAGCGCAATATGCATCCATTATATTTTTTCTTATTCCTACTAATATTTCTGTTCTAAACAAATTCATTAAAAAAGGATCATCTTGAAATTCAACAAAAGGTTCTGTATTAAAAAGAGCACATCCTGCTCTAAACATATCAGAGACATCAATGACATGAGTTCTAACATTTAGATTAGAAACTAAACGATCTGCATGATATGCGTCTTCTTTTTCCCCCTGAATCATATACTTATGTCTTACCAAAACCGCTCTTGTATTTTCAAGTCCGACAGCAGCTACACTTGCTACCAAAGCAGTAGAGGAATCTAATCCTCCTGATAGTGGAACCACTAAACAAGAAGGGTTACAATATTCAACTTTACATTCATAAAAAGATCTACGCAATAACTCTATAACTTTATTTTTATATTCTTGTGGAAGCACTACTTTGTTCGGATCTACTTTTGCTTCAAGGTTAATATTAGGATCTCTAAAGTCTAATATCTTTAATATTTCTTTAGAGTCTATCATTTTTTCTCCTAAAAATTATTTAATGTTAAGAAATTAGGAACTTCTTTTAAGTTAATCTATATTTTTACCTAAATTATTAAGAAAAATATATAAATAACTTAAATCATTAAGAAAAATATATAAATAACTTAAATCATTAAGAGATATATGGAATTAGATAAAAAAGATAGAAAAATCTTGAATCTGCTACAAAAAGATTCAAGGATGATGCTAAAAGATATTGCAAAGGCTGTGAATCTCTCTATTGATTCAACACATAAACGGATGAAAAAAATGCAGAATGAAGGTATTTATAGGTCTACCATATTAATAGACCCAATAAAAATAGGATATCCTTTAGTCGTTGACATAAAAATAAAATTAAAGGATATTGATGATGAAAAATTAACAACGTTAATGAATTACCTTAAAGCGCATCCTAATGTTATTGAATTATTTTTTGCTTCTGGAGATTATGATATAACTGCACCAATAATTGCAAGAAATTATGATGAATTAAATGAAATTAGCTTAGAAATAAGAAAGAAGTTTAAAGATATAATCTCAGATTGGAAATCTGCTTTAAACTTAAAAGTTTACAAGTTTGAAGAATATAACATGGAGAAATTAGGGATCGTTAATTGAGGTATAATCCTCTAGATTGGTCAGCGGGGAACAGAGTTCATCTGGGTCACAGCAAGCTGTGACTTTGAACGATGATCTTGTGTAATATAAATAAAATGTAGTCCTTTTGTGTCCACAAAAGACACATCTTTTATACATCGTGGGTATAATGTGCCCACAAAAGGGGGGTACGGCGTCGTACCCGAGTTCCAACGCCCCAGACCGGGTTTGAACCGGTGACCTTGCGGTTACTTTCAAAACACTGCGTTTTGCTAACAGCCGCACGCTCCACCACTAAGCTACTGGGGCAGATAATCATTTGAATCTGTGTATTATTTATATACTTTTTTGTTTCTTTTTGCTGTAACCTTTATAAATAAATGCGTTTTTTTCTTGAAAATGATACAGACTTTAGATGATATTGTTGGACATGAATCTTCTTTGCAATCCCCTATTGTTACAAATAGATTTCAAAGAGTTAAAGCTGCAGTTGTTGATACTTTTGAAGGAATTATTTATTCAATTGTAACTGGTACTCCTCTTGATTTTGCAAGTGGTTTAACTCCGTTAGAAGTGGTGTATTCTCGTGCAACAAGCATTCCTGTTAATGTTCTTACTACTGCTCCTTATGTTGGATGGCGGGAATTTTTATACAGAAAATTACATGTTACTTCTGAAAGTCCTAAATACGCAGTGTATGGTGTTGAATTATTAGCATACAATACTAATCAGGTTCCACTTCATGGTCTTATTGTTGCAATGAGTACTTATTTTGCAAATGGAGAGGTTAATTGGAATTCTACATTTTTAGGAATGGGACTTATGGGAGGATGTTCTGTTGTTTCATGTATTGTAACAAAATTATATCAAGATCAAATTGTAAGAAAACTATTTGGCGTTAGAAAACCTATAGACGGTGGAGCGTATTGCTCAGATAACCTTCCCAGTTAAACTTCTTAATTGATGTTTTGTAATTTTTACATTGTAAAATTGTTTCAAGGGGTATCTTCCTTCAACACCAACTATAAGGGGATATGTTCCAAATTGACGCATAAATGTTGTATTTCCATCATAAATTTCTGCATATACTTCTTTGAGAACAGTTCCTTCAGGCACTACTTTTTTCAGCATTGGAAAATCAATGTTTTGTCGAATTTCATTTCTCCATTTCCAATACCATTTTTTATTTTTTCTTAAAAATTTTTCTCCTACTTCAAACATTTTAGTTCCTTCAAATAATGCTACTTGTCTAATATTAATTCTTCTTAATCCTAAATCTTTTTCAAGACATTGTTTTAAATATTTTACATTTTCTTCTTGTGTTTTTTTGCTTTCTTCAGCGAGACCAAAAATTAAATTAATTCCTGGGAGAAATTTAGGCATGCCATTTTCTCCTCGTTCTTTACCGTATTTGTTGATAATTTCAATTGCTTTCATTGCAATTATTGGAGTACAATTCAATGTGTTTGCTTTGACAACTGTTTCATCAAAACTTTCAATGCCAAATGCAGCAATATTTCCTTCAGTACAATATTTTACTATTGCTTGTGTGATTTCTTCTCCTCTTTTTGTAATAACTTGAATAGGATTAACATTGTCAATATGTAATACTTTGATGTCTGGACATGATTCTCTAATGTTTTTTAACAAGTTAATGGGGTCTGGAATAGAATAAAAACATGTTTGTTTTCCAAGACGGAAATAACGTTCTCCTGCATCATAAAATGCTTTGATTTCTGCAAGAGTATCTTCATTATTTCTGAACATCAGTTTGCTTTTCAAAGGTTCTGTACAAAAACTGCATTTTCCAGGACATCCTCTGCCTGTTTCTATTTCAATCATTTTTATCCACGGAATTTGTTCTGTAATTTCTGCTCCTGTAATTGCATATTTTTTTATTTCTTCAAAGCTGAAGCAATAATCTCGTGTGTCAAAATTAATTATGGATTCACTTCTTTTTCCTCCAAATAATTGTGTGCCAATTAATGCAGGACCTGTGAGGATTTTTTTGCAGGGTACTTCTTTGAGAAGTTCTGTTACTTCTTTGATTGTTCCTGGCATTGCAGAAAGATATTTTCCAGGGACATGAACTCCGAGAATAATAATAAATTCCTCAATATCATAAAGAATTTTTGCAATTTCTTGATGATGTTTTGTAAGATTGTATACAGTATTGTTTGTTGTTTGTGATTTTCTTAATTCTTTATTTGGGTCTCTTCCATGATACTTTTTCCATAATCGCAGATCATCTATTGTGAAATAGAAAATATCTTTATGTTGCTGTTTTAGATAACCATAGAGATATCTTGGATATGTGCCTAAATATGGCGGTACACCTAAACCTGCAGGTTCATCTGTATAACAGTCAAGGATTGCAATTGGCATAATATAGATTGTTTTGTAAAATTACATATAAATGTAATGGTTATTTATTACTTACTAATGGGTGATAATATTCATAACCTTTATTAATTAATTCATACTTCTATCTTGTACTCAAATGAGTAGAGGTAAGAAAAATGAAAAGATCACATTTTGAATTATTAATTTTACTTGCATTAAATGGGTGTCCAAGAATATCTAAATGTTTAGCACCATCTAATTCTTGTGAAGCTCCAAATGTAGAAGAAAGTGTTTCTTTACAAACTGCAACATATGAAGTTCAAGCTGTTCGAGTTAGAGAAGCATCTCCTAATCAAAATTTTAATCAACAGCCAGTATATATTGGATGTTCTGCAGATGGATTTGACAGAACAATTGTACAATTTCCTAATCTTTCTGAACTAGTAGGTCATACAATAGTCTCTGCAGAATTAAGAGTTGAAGCTTTAAGTGGAACCTGTGCATCATCTTATGATAGAACTATTTGTGATTTAGGAATGACTATCAATGGATATGTTGCAAGTCCTTATATTCCTATTGATCTCGCTACTGTGACATGGAAGACACAGCCAGAATTAGGACTTCTTAATTTTGATTCAACAATATTTACCCCTACTGCTTCAACATATGTTTCTTTATCAGAAGATTATCAACAAGCTCAAACAACAGATAATGGAATATTTACAATAGACATTACTTCGTATGTCACAGAAGCAGCAAAACCAAAAGACACAGACAGTCCGTATGATCTGTTGAGCAATAGTATTATTTTGATGGTTGATTTTGATCATCAAAAAACACGAGATGAACAAATTAGGTTGAATGGAGAATTTCAAATAGGAAGAGCTCTTCAAAGAGATTTAATTTGGAACCCATTAGACGTAATTGTAAAATACACCACAAATTGAGAATCCATAAATGACAATAGGAGTTATATTATTATTTTAGTTTCGCAAATAAACACTTTGCGGATCAATATTTCCAACAGACATTGTAGGAGTCATGTTTAATACTTTATTGAGAATAGGAGTTCTTCTAAAAAAATCTGTAAAATTTGTTGAGATTTGAAATCCAAATACAGACAAAGGAGTATCTAAATCTAAATATGGATGCTCGTGAGGTTTTGTTTTATCAACTGCATAATCAAATGAAGCGTTAACATTATTTCCACTGGCAAATTCTTCAAAAAAATACGATGAAAAACCTGCCCCAAGTCTCATATTTTCTCCTACTGTCTCATCTCCTGTTGTTGAAACTTTATTTTTTTTAGCAGGGGATAATGCAATTGTATTTCCATGACCCAATCGTTCAGAAAAATTACCTCCTAAACAAAAGTCATATACATGAATTTGTACAGCATCTGAAGAAATATTTGTTAAGTGATCTTCTAACTCTTGTTCATAAGTAACTTGATATTGTCCAGCATCACTTAATTTAAAATATGCTTCTCCAATAGGATAAGGTCCAGGGAGACTACCATGACTTGCAATATACAAAATAAATAAATCATTCTCAGTAATTTGAGGTGCAACTGTATCCAACACTTGTTCTAAATTCTTTTTTGTTGGGTCAAAAATATGTACTCCATTAAAAGGACTATTTTCTCTTTGAGGATTATCAAGAACATAAATATGATCTGATGGAGTGTTTGTGCTTGTAATTGCATTATATGCATTCAATATTCCTTGATATCCTGCTACTTGTTTGTTTGGAGAATCGTCATTTATTAATCCATTAACGAGCACTGCATACACTTCTCTTTCTTTAGATTTTTTGTCAGGTATTGATTGAGTAGAATGATGTATTTTAATAGAATTTTCATTAGTTCCATCATAAAAACGAGACCCAGCACTTAATGCTGTAAATCCAACTAGCGCTCCAGCAATACTTAAACCTATTCTTGTTTTTAAGTCCATTTTATTGTTTAAAATGAAGCTTATTTATATAGTTTACTACTGGTTGGTGATAACTTTGAGTAAACTTTATAAATTAGTGGTTCTTTAATGTGTTTTATGGTAACAGGAGATGTAGTTCCAGTAATAAGATATGGACAACGCTGGTTTTTAAAAAGAAATCCAACTAAAGAAATGACTGATTTAGAGTTAAGGATTTATGAGGCATTACGTTCTGATAATACAATTAGATCTATGAATATAGTAATTCCTGAAGTTGAGCAAGAAGATGATACTTCTTTTCTTGTAATGGATGCAGGAACTACTTTTGCAGATATTCTTAATAGTCCTGCACATGATAGACTTGCTAATGATCATGTTTTATACAGATCCATAGAAGTTCGTGCAGCTGTTAATGCTGTTGTAAATCAAATATTAACAGTAGATGATAAGGTATATCTTGCAGTTACACAACGAAAAGCATTATTACAAAAAGCACAACAATTATCTTCTGAAGTTACAGAAGCAGATGTTACAGCACATTTATGGGCATACAGAATGATGAATGCATTAGGTATTTCTGATCATAAATTTAGGGATATATACACAGAAGTAATAGGTAAAAGAATTGATGCAATGCTTCCTAAATATGGAATGTATTGTACTGATAATTTTTCACGAAACATTGTTGTTGGTTCTGATGGAAGTATTATTCCTTTTGATTTTAATAGTATTCGTTATGGATTGCGGCAATTTGATGATGCATCAATTGCAGGATTGTATATTTATGCTGGTGAATTAGCTGTTAATGCAGAACAAGAAGATAGACCAATAGTAATGAGAAAGTTGCAAGAAGTTCAAGGATTATCTGCAGATGAAGATTATGATCATGCTTTTTTTATTGCAAATATTCATGCAAATGGTATTATTGCAGGATATAGAACTAAAGAAATTATAGAAAGAGCTAACGGATTAAGAAAACTTACTCGTTTAAATACAAGAGATGAAGCAGAAGAATATCTTCAATTTAAACGTGCTCATGATGAAATAGAATATTATCAATCTGCAGTTGTTGCTTCTTTGTGGGGATCTAATCCAATTGTAACCTTAGGATATGAATTAGATAAATTACGATATATTGTTAGTACTATTAGTTCTCATACTTTTGGTAAGAGAGTGTGTGTTTTATCTTCTTTACCTGAACACGTACGTGGAGTTGGAGAAGTTTATTCTCAATTAAGAGCAGAACAAATAAGATAAAATTATATTATTATGGTAATGCAAATCCGATAGTTGCTGTTGCAATTAACTGTATATTTCTGATTATTTCTCGAATGTAACTTAACATAACGCATATTTCGCCTTTTGAAGATTCTAATAAGATGTTATTCTCCTTAAATAATTCTATTTTTTCAGCACCAATCTTATACAATTCGTCAAGATCTTTTTTATAAAATGCATCATAATATTTTTTTAAAAGATTATTTGTCTTTGTAAGATGTTCACTAATTCTTTTTTCAAATACTCTTTTCTTTTTAGTTTTGTGAACATATTCATATAAATAAAAATATCCGTGGCTTATAATGGATAATTTAGAAACAATTTCATAAAGCAATGATGCTTTATTTCCTCCTTGTTTTGTTCTAATAATTGCACGTCGTGCATAATTTGTTAATTTATCTATTTGCAGTTTTTCGTCAATAAACTTTTTTTCAGAGTTTCCTGTGGTTAAATAATTCTTAATTTCTTCAGAAAACTGTAATGTTTGCAAAAATATTTTCCTTAACATAATTTCAAATTTATCTTCGTTAGGTTCTGCAATATTTTGAAGAACGCAAGAATTCTGCTTTCTTTCTGTAATTTCAAATCCTATTAATGTAGGAGTTATTCTTTGTATTGCTTCATATTGTTCTTCGTTTGCAAATAGTAATATAATTGTATCATACCCTAATCGATAACTTTGATAAATCATATTCATAATCATACGATCATTGTATGAAGAAACATCGACTGTAATTGCTTTTTCTTTTTTTAAAAATTGTGAACTAATAAGAATTCCTTCATCTGTTTCATTAACATCTACTTCTGTTCCTGCTGAAAGATTTCGTTCTTTAACCCATTGAATAGGCAATGTAATAGTTACTGCTCCAAGACCTTGTTTAATGAGTTTTCGTTTCATATCCTTAACATATTTCTGTGTTGTTTATATTATTTTCTATTTTTATATTATTTATATTAATAATATAAGAAAGATATAAATGTTAGTTCAAGTTATCCCTCTTCAGTGATTAATCAATGGTATTGATCACAAACAATGGTGAAAAAAATGATAACTGAAAAAACAAGTGATGGATGGAGTATTTTAGGAAAAGGAGTAGTAGTAGTTTCTTTATTAGCAGGAGTAGGTGCAGGAATATATTTTGCTGGTAAGGAATTGTATGATAATGGATTTGAAGCTGGACAGCGTCAAGGAACAACTCAACAAAAAGAAATAAGCAAAACTGAGTTAGTAGAATTAACAAAAACTCATGATGCAAAAATAAAACAATACCAAGAGAAAGGATTGTTGCTTCCAGAAACTGCTTGTTTACGATATAAATCAGATCTTAACCATGAAACGTATGTTGGGACTTTAGGATGTCCAGGTGTTACTATGAATATTACTAAATCAGGTCCAACAGAATTATCTGCTATTGAACTTATTGTTGGAAACAAAGGAGTTTCAGTTAATCCAAAGTATCGACTTGATAATGATGCTGGATGGTTAAGTGCATATTATTTTCAACCTGGAAAGAAAGAAAAAATAACTTTTCCTTAAAAGAATAAGTGTGAATACAGAAAATAAATTTACGCAGCTATTTTTTCTATTTCTTCTTTATTTTCTTTTTCATAAGTTTTATGTCCTGGTGTAATAAAAATTTCACCAAGATGTATTTCTTGTGTAAGATTTACTTTGCCAGAATTACATAAATGCAATAATGGAATGAATGTCAATACTTTTTCTTCTTTTGTGTGTGCTTTTAATAATTGAGAAAACGTTAATCGAATTTCTTTTTGTGTGCTAAAATATCCTAACACTTCTCCAAATGTTTTTGTAATTAGATGTTCAATGTCAATAGTTCTTTTTGGAATTATCATATGGATTTCTTCTTTTTCCCATAATCGTCTTCTATTTTTGACTTCTAATGCTTTTTCTAAAGCTTCAACTAAATCATAAACAGACACTTTTCTTTTTCGTGGCTGAGGGGTTCTTGGGATTAATTCGTAATCTTTACCGTTAATAGAAACATTGACTCTATTTTCTCCTTCTATACTTGCTAACTCATCGTAGAATGCATCCTCTTGATTTTGTCCCCCGCTAGCAATTAACTGATCTAAATATGTAAGATCTTCTCCAATTAATTTATCTGACTTTAATCGCAACATGATTGCTGCTGCAAGAATAACTTTTCCTGACATTTTGAAATCCATTTCTTTTAATGCTCGTAATTTAATGAGAAATGATTGTGATAATTTAGTTATATCAATGTTCCATGGGTCCATTTCTTCTGATTTTATTGCACTGAAAATAATCTGCTGCCAACTAATATCGTCTTTATTCATAATCAAATCTATAATCTGATCATGGGGTGCCATTTTTTCTGTTATTGGCATTGGTTGCATACTTTCCATACACTCAAAAATGAAAACAATTGTATATAAATGTTACCCTTTAATTTAGGTGGTTATTTTATTGACGAGAAAATACATTAAATTAAGTTATTTTTACTTAAAGGTGGTATAACTAAGGTAATATTTATAATTCAATTTTTATTCCTTTGATTATGGCAAAAGGTATTTACGTTACCAATAATATGCGATTAGATGAAATTCTCGGAATAGAAGATTTTAATCTTCTTGAAATTGGGGATGCTAATTTTGATGGTGTTGAAGTGCCAATTAGCCCTCTTGAAGCGTTATTTGTTGCAACTGCTGCTCAACATAATGGATTAAAATCAATTGAGGGATTATGCTGTGGAAAAACAAAAGAAGAAATTTTACCCTTAGTAGAAAGAGGTTTTCTTCAGTATATTAAAAATAGATTATACGCTACACCATTAGCATGTACTGCATTTTATCGTTTTGGTTTTACTCAAGAAACATATGATAAATGTTTTAACGTAAATAAATATGCAGTGTTAGGAGCAGATTTAACTGCGCGTTTTAGCGGAAAATTTTCTCTTCATTCTTTAATTTTATTAGGTGTTGGATCATTTTTATCATGGGCAACAGATGATGGTATGGGTACTGTATTGGCGTATAGATTAGGAACAGTACTTTCTGAAAATGGGGGAATTGAAGATAGGCATGTTCAAAAATTATATTGTTATGCTCCATATTGTATTCGTGTTGGATTTGAATTAGCTGCGAAAGAACATGGATTGAAATTGTAAATTAGAACAATGCACTGACCGGGCATTAGTACTGAATTCAAGAGCGCCTATCGCAAAAATCCTTAGCTTTCGAATGTTTACAAGATTTTTGCGGGATAGTTGAGTTCCTTACATTATTCAAATTTTTAGAAACTCAATTATATCTAAAACGTTTCGTAAAAATATATTATATAATTATCTATTTATATTTTGTGGCCCGCTTTTTCTGTTGTTCTTTGGCAAGGATTTCTTTTAATTTGTTTTGGATTTTTTGACTTTTTTCAGAATCTATTTTTGCAATAATTTCCTGCATTTTTAACACAAAATTTGGTGCAGAATTAATGTTTTGTTTTATTGCTTCTTCAGGGACTATTTTACTTGTATAATATGTTAAATCAATACGTTGCTGTTTAGCAATTTCTAATTCTGTGAATAAAGATTCATCAAAATATTCTAAAAACAATGAGCGAAACAATAATAATGAGCAGTCATGAATTTCGCAAGTGATACCACATTTTTGCAGAAGTCCATACAGTACTTGGTATCTTGCATAATATGCTGCATCAACAGCCCACTCATAAATCTTTTCTTGATAATTCAACTGCATTGATCGTAGTGAGGTTTCTGCTTTCTTAAGATATGCCTTACACAGATTTTCATTAGGTATTCCTAATTTGATTCCTTTTTTCTGTCTTCCGCACCACATGATTTTTCCTTCAATTTCATCGTTCATGTGCATACCTCCACAACATTCCAATAAAAAATTGATTATTATTTAATATAATATGATTATTTACTATTTCAATTATTAACGGGTCTTTTTCCCAAATCCCTGTTTCAAATTGTTCTCGTGTTGCTTGTTGTACTTGTATTGATTTATTGTATTGTTTTGCAATACTTTTGATTTTTGCTTCAATTTCTGTTTCTCCTTTAAATAGAAGAATATCAATATCACTTTCTTTTGTTTCTTTTCCTTTTGCATAACTTCCAAACAAAACAATAGGTTCTGTTTCAATTATCTGTGAAAGTTCTGTTAATAGTTTTTTAAAAAAGAAATGTTTTTCAAGAATCTTTATTTTTTGCAATGATTCAGCACACGTGATGTACTCTCGTGTTGTTATATTTTGGATATTAAGAGAATATACATTATTTTTTCCTATCTTCTTAAGGTTCATGACTTGTTTTTCTTTTAGTTTTTCTACTGTTAATCCTATAGTTCGATGATTTGCATTAAGAAGCCTGGCTATTTCTCGAACATGAATTTCTCTTTTATAATCTGAAAGATACAATGAAATTATTTCAAGTTCATGATTGTTTATATTGGATACTATTTGAGCCATGTGGATATTAATGTAGCCAGTTGTATATAAATGTTGCGGTCACTTTTGCTTATATCTTTTTGTAGTTTATTTTTTCTGGAATCTTTGGATTTTCATTAATTATTACTCCTATTTGGGGGTGATAAATAAAAAAATTTATAAATAACTCTTATATTTTTTATTATATGTCACGAATAATTGAAGTTAATTTAGGAGATTTAATTCCAAATAATGAATATAATTATGAAGTTAATTTACAAAGAGCTAGAGGTAGATGGGATCAGAAAAAATTTGAAGATGGTTCTTGGATAGAAGTATATGAGTTAGATGGAAGATATTTTTTACCTGATGGCGATCACAGAGTATATGTTGCTTATTTTGAAAAAAAATTACAATTTGCTAAAGCAAAACTTGTTGAAAGACAAGATTACGAAGGTCTTTTTTGTGTATGGGATCCAAATATGCCTCAATGGGAATATACTATTGATAAATATAGAACTTGGCGTGACGAAATAGCTCAACAAGGAGTAAATTCTATTAAAGATTTAGAAAGAAGAGTACTTCCTGGAAGTTGGCAGGATGCTTTAAGAAGTGAGTATGGGTTGCCTCGTTGTCTTGCAACAACTTGATTATCTCATTTTCAAGAAAAATTAATTGAAACAACTATTCTTGAAGTTATTTTTAATATACACTGAGGCCCATAACCGACCTACAAATTGTTTCGAATTTACTTTTATTTATTTAACGAGTAAATTTGTAACACTAAAAATCCTAAAAAAGGGATTTTTTATTGCCAAATAAACACTTATTGTTTCGAATTCTTGTGTTTGTTAGGGGTGAAAACTATGATGTAAAAAACTGAAATAATTTGGAACTGCAAAAAATAGAAACCATGCTTGAAATAGCTAGCGCACTAGAATCGAATACTGATGCGCTGACCGAACCATGAACTTGAAGTCAAATGCGCCATTTGGGCATCGAAACTCAGTTTCGACGCTCTACCTTATTTTCTGCTTCTTATTGATTGTTATAGCTATTCTCTTATTTATATTCTTCTGTTTTTGTGGGTCTTTGTTTATTCGATTAAAAAAGGCTTAACTTTCGCTTTCAAAAATAACAGGAATTTCCGTTTTGACATCACTCAGAAGCTTTTCAGGAAGCTTATTCTTGTATTCTTTAAACATTTCTTTCAAAATCTCTATGCAACCACTTGCTTCACTAACTTGTCTATTTGAAATAGCTCTCCTAAAAATTTCAAAAGCTTCAGTATCTGAGAACGGCTTAAAAGTTAATAAGTAACTCATGTGTGCTTCAGCGTCCCTAAATGATCTTGCTGAAGATAGACTAACAATCATGCTGTCTTTTATGTTTTGTCGGAATTCCTGTTTTTCTCCGAGGAACTTAACAACCTCGAAAACAGCATCGTGACAATCAATGTGTGTAGTACTGTTCGACAATGTATATGTTTTAAAGTGAAATTTCTTAAATGCTTGATAATCAGCCATAAATCCATAAGGTAATGTTCCATCTATTGAAATTGGTATAATAAATTTTGAGTCTCCTATTGCTACTCCCGCTTCTTGTGCTGTCCATTGCGAAGAAATGAAATTTTTACTTAATAATGCTATAAAAATATCTCTCTGTTTTAGATTTTTAATAATATAAGGAGACCATTTTTCACCAGGTGGTATATCTTCATGTGCCAGAAAAACATCAAAACTAAAATGATTAAATGCTTCTTTTGCACTACCTGCAATTAATTTTTCTTCAGTGGAATAACTAATGAAAAGTCTTAATGTTTTTGGAATAAAGTTCTCTTTTTCTGATTCATTTATGCTGAATTCTTGTTCTTTTTTCTTCATATACTCAGAAAAACATCAATTCTTTAAAACTTTTCTGACAGCTTTTAGAATAAATATATAATTTTGAGACCCACAAGCGACCCACAAATTAGTAAG
>JBAZCJ010000008.1:0-21820 GCA_041671005.1 Candidatus Woesearchaeota archaeon
ACTTATGGCCTTTGGACTGATGGCTTGGGTGTTTTGTCAGAAAATACTATTTTTGGAAGAATTGGACAGATTAATATTCAACAAGAGATATGTGCTCAACTTGAGTTATGTGCTTCTGAACTTGTAAACCAAGCATATATTGTTGGTAATGCTACTCGACGAACTCTTTCAGATAATATTTCTTTGATTTTAGTGCATGTGGAATAATTATTTTAAACAATAGAAACATTTTTTTTAATAATTTTATCTGGGCTTGGAGATATAATTAATTCATTACATCTATATTCTGTATTAGGATGATACATTAAATCAGGTTGTGCACGTCCATGTTGATGTGTAGCAATTGATCTTAAGTTTTCCCATTCAAAAGCTTCTTTTACGAAAAGACTGAAGTTAGTAGGATCAGTTTCAAAACTTGTAAGAACTTGTTGAAGTGTTTGAGTATCTCCAACTACTGCAAAATAATGCATACCTACTCTCTGATATCCATCTTGATGTGCATAACCATATGATTCAAGAATTTTATCTTTTTTGTCTATACTGCTTAACCACACAAATATTTTTTGGTCTCCTCTTTTACTAGATGTTAAGTTAGATCCTTGAAAACGAGAATTTACTTTAGTATATATTGAATCCCAATCTGGTACTCCATATACTTCAGGTGTGCTTCTTTTTGGTGGAAATAAGGGATGTATTTCATTTCGTTTAATTGCCATTTGAAAACTTTCAATGAACCATGGGAATTTTCCAACACGTTGGTATAAAGAAATAATATTATTAAAAGGGGTTTTTGGTTGTGTTTGTTGAGCATCATAAATAACTTGTGCTTCATGAAAAATAGTAGTATACCTGGTTTTATCTATTCCCTGACGTTGTGCTGAACCAGCAGCAAGTGTAAGAATTGCTTCTAGGTCTTCAAGAGTATATGTTTTCATGAAAAGTAGGAACTTTGACTTATTTATATATTTTGTCCCTTTTGAGTGGTTATAATGTATAATTTACCAAAAACTTTAAATATAACTTAAAATATAATCTAATTTAATTGGTGGTTATATGACAGAAACAATACAGTATGCACGAAAAGTTGGTGGTTCTTTAATGGTGACTATTCCAAAAGAAGTTGCTGATTTAGAAGGAATACATGCTGGTGAAATGATTAAAATAAATATCAATAAAATCAAACATGATTTGTGTGGTGCATTTCCAACACTTACTTCTATGAAAAAAGAAGAAAAAATAGATATAAAATGGAGTAAATTTGAAAACCATGGATAAACTTGTCGTTGATTCTTCTGCATGGATTGAATATTTTAAAAATGTAGAAAGAGGGATTTTAATTAAAAAATATTTGGATACTCATGAAATTGCAACAACTGCATTATGTGTTGCAGAAATAACTGCAAAATTCTTGCGAGAAGACCTTCCTGTTGAAGCAGCATTAGATTTAATTCGAGCACGAGGAACAATTATTTCAGTGGATTATGCATTAGGGGAGCAGGCAGGAAAAATGTACGTTGAATTAAGGAAGAAAAAACCAAAAATTTCTCTTTCAGATACAATAACTATTTGTACTGCAAAAAATAATAATGCAAAAGTATTAGCATATGATAATGACTTTACTGTTATTCCAGAAGCAATTGTGCTGAAATGATATTTGGGATTTTTATTTTAATCTTTATTTGTAATCATTTTTTTTGTTAACATTGTCAAAAAGTTTATTTTTTTATCTATTATTGTTTCTACATTTTTTTGTATGGGGCTATTATGTCCTCCCATTATTATTTTTGGGTTGAGGTCTTTTATTTTTTTTAGGGAATGTATATACTTATTTATATCTGAGTCAGGAAAAGAATAATATAGATTTCCATCATATATTGTATCTCCACTAAATAATATCTTTTTTGTTTTTTCAAATAAACATATACTGGAAGAATCATGACCTGGAGTAAATATTATTTCAACACTAAAATTTCCTAAATCAATTATTTTCCCTTGTTTTGCTTGTTTGAACTCTTTTTTTCCTGATACTGCATTTTTTTTAATTTGTAAAACTAATTCATTAAATTGTTTTTCTTCTTGAAGATCTTGTTTTGAAAAATATTCAAGACCTAAATTTTTATTCTCAATATTTATTTTGTTTACAATAATGTTACTGAAATTATGTGTTCCACCAATATGATCAAAATGCAAATGAGTCAATACAACTATTAATTCTTTTTTTTCTATTATTTTTTTCAAGGCTTCCTGAAGGTTTATGAGTCCTATCCCTGTATCTATCAATAAGCATTTTTCTTTTCCAATAAGAAGATAACAATTACAGTGTTCTGAGTATCCTAATTCTTCAATACAGTAGATATCTTCTTGATATTTTGTGATGCATAATTTTTGTTTCATTGTATGCTCTGTTTTTATTTTTATCCGGTTAATTTATACAGCGCTAGAAATCCATAATTACAGCTTTCAGAATCCTCCATTGCATCAGGAATGACTGCGACTGCTTTTGCACCATTCAATACATGAAATCGTGCACCATAATCTAACGGAAGATTTGTGTTTGGCTTCTTTTTTAATAAATGTTCTTGTGCTTCTTCTATTGTTACTTTAATCTTATGAGGATATGTTTCACAAAGTTGTGGAAGTCGTCCATATGCTAGTGCATATCTTTTTCCTGATTTTGCTGCGGTTTTAAGTGCAGTTTGTATTAAATAATTGACAAGACCATGCCCTTTTAGCGCATGATTTACTCCTACTCCTATAAAAAAAGCACAGTCTGAGTGAGGATTATGAGTTGAATTATATTTTGCACCTTCATTGTTTTTGATAAACCCATTATTTGTTGCAGTATACCAGTCTTGAGGAAGACTATACTTTTCTTTTAACATATTCCAATCAAGTAATCCTTGTTTTTCCTCATATTCTTCCATGACTGTTTCAAGTGTTGATGCACAGGTAAATGAAGGTGATTGAAAACTTATTATCCCTGCAGGATTTCCATTGAAATAAAGCATATGCATTAACCCAAGTTCTAATCGTATCTTAAATTTTTCAGGTTCTGCTACCATCCCTTTACCAACAGGAGGCCATGCTGCATTTTCAACAGCGAGAACTGCATCAAGATCATCCACTGTTGGAGTGACAATTTTTATATCTGGCTTATTCGTATTTTCATTTATTTGCTTACTCATTTTTTCACCTTTTCGCAGAAAAGAAAGATATTTTATATAATTACTGACCTATTCTAGACGGTTATAAACTAATTTGTTTTAAATAGAACATCTTTGTATAATTAGAAACCTTTATAAATTATTACGTAGTTATTATTTATATGAAGGTTACAACAACAGATCTTACAAAGCAGTACATTAAGAATCATCCGTATATTAAACAATGTCTAAAAAAAGGATTAATCAATTATTCCTCTCTTGCTCGCTTAATTGCAAAAGAATTGACTATAGAAAAAAAGACATCAAAAGAAGCAATACTTATTGCTGCAAGGAGATTTAAAGAAGATCTTAAAAAAGAATTGCAGAATGAGGTTAAAGTAACAGAGCTTCTTTCAACATCAGAAATTGAAATAAAAAACAAAATTACTGTATTTATCTTGGAAAAAAATATTCGTATGGAACATGTTGATGATATTCAAAAAACAATACGTGCATCTGGTGGTACGTTTTACCTTTTGGAAGGATCAGATAATTATACTCTCATTACCTCTGAAAAATTTGAAACAATTATCACTCGTTTAATGAAAAATTCATTAATAAAAACTGAGAAAGATTTAGCGTTGATTATTATTAAATCAAATAAAAAAATTGAGTCAACAATTGGTGTACTTGCATATATGACATCGCTTTTTTCAGAGAATGGTGTTAATATTCTTGAATTTCTTTCTTGTTGGACAGACACATTATTTATTATTGAAGCACATGATTTAAACAAAACAATTGAATTCTTGAAATTTTAGTAACCTTTTTTAATCCATTCATCTTTAAATTCTACTATGGCAAAAATACAAGCAGTTAAAGCACGAGAAGTCCTTGATTCTCGAGGAAATCCAACAGTCGAAGCACAGGTACGTGTCAACAAGACATGGTATCGTGCAATTGTTCCATCTGGAGCAAGTACAGGAACTCACGAAGCAGTGGAATTGCGTGATAATAAAGAACGATATAACGGCAAAGGAGTTCAGTTTGCAGTCAAAAATGTTAATAGTCTTATTGCAGAGCGTCTTGATGGAATTGATGCAGATATACGTGAAGTTGATACAGCTCTTCTTGATATTGATACTACAAAAAATAAAAGGCATATTGGTGCAAATGCAATGCTTGCAGTTTCTATGGCAGCAGCACGTGCAGCAGCAGGATCACAAGGGATGCATCTTTTTCAATATTTAGCAGAATTTACTAAAAAAAATCCTTGTCTTTTACCCGTGCCGCAAATGAATGTTATTAATGGTGGAGTTCATGCAGGACAGAAAAATGATTTTCAAGAACATATGATAATGCCTGTTGGTGCAAAATCATTTAGTGAAGGATTGCGTATGGGTGCTGAATGTTATCATGAACTTAAAGAAATTATTCAGAAAAAATTTAAGTCAGCATTAGTTGGTGATGAAGGCGGGTTTGTTCCCCCTGTAAAAACAGTTGAAGAGCGTTTTGAATTAATGGAAACTGCTGTACAATATGCAGGATATAAATTGAATAAAGATGTTGTTTTTGCAGTTGATGCAGCATCATCAGAATTTTTTACAAAAGGAAAATATACTGTAGGAAAAAAAGCTTATACGTCAGCTACTCTGCTTGATTATTATAAATCTTTATCTAAAACATATCCTTTGTATTCTTTAGAAGATGGTTTTGCAGAAGATGATATTTCTGGCTGGCAACATCTTACAAAAGAACTTGGAAATAAAGTTCAGATTGTTGGTGATGATTTACTTGTAACTAATCCTGAACGTATTGCAATGGCTGTTCAGAAAAAAGCATGTAATGCATTACTTTTGAAAGTTAATCAAATAGGTACTGTGACAGAAGCATTGAAAGCAGCGAAACTTGCACAAGATCATAATTGGAATGTTATTGTAAGTCATAGAAGCGGAGAAACAGAAGATGTTTTTATTGCAGATCTTGCCGTTGCATTGAATGCAGGTCAATCAAAGTTTGGTGCTCCTGCACGAACAGACAGAGTTGCAAAATATAATCAATTGCTTCGAATTGAAGAAGCACTTGGCAAAAAAGCACGATATGGGTTGAAATAAAAACAATGGTACGTCTTATTGTCTATAATATTGAATATTGCGAAGGCATGACTGGTCAATGGTGGGAATATTTGTATTTTTGGAGAATGTTTTACCCCCCTCCAAAACTTGATACTAAAATAGTTGGAAGTTTAAAAAAATTAAAACCAGATATACTTTCTCTTGTTGAAGTGGACACAGGTTCATTTCGTGCAAAAAAAGATGAAGTTGTTTTTTTTGAAAAACAAATGCATATGAACAGTTTTGTTGAAAAAATTAAATATCCTCTTCAAGGTTGGCTTAAATTTTTTCATTATGTTCCTATTTTGAATAAACAAGCTAACGCAATTATTGCAAAAGAAAAGTTGTCTAAAGTAAAGTATCATGTTTTTCACGAAGGAACAAAACGTGTTGTGATTGAAGCAACTATTCATGTGCCTAAAAAAGTGACTTTGCTTCTTGCTCATCTTGCGTTAGGAGGAGAAACACGTGCACAGCAGATAAAAGAATTAGGAATTATTGTAAATTCTATTAAAAATCCAGTTATTCTTATGGGTGATTTTAATTTATTTCATGGCATTGATGAAATTAAAGGTTTGATGAAAAAAACACATCTTCGTTGTAAATATAAAATGGATAAAGAATCTTCAGAATTTACAGAACCTACATTTCATCCATCTAAACGATTGGATTATGTATTAACCTCAAAGCAAATTAAAATTAAAAATTATAAAGTGCTTAACTTTCATTATTCAGATCATTTGCCGTTGATGGTGGATTTTGTTGTAGAATGAAAAATTAATTTTTTCTTGTTTCTGGTGTGTTTTTCATAGAAACATGAAGAAGTCGTGCTGCTCCTAAAACTTTTCCATGTCCTTCTTTAAAACGTACGTATGCTCCATAACATTGTGGGTCTTCAGCAACGTGTTTTAATTTTTCAGCATCCCCAACTGCTCCATAAATGACTGGTCGATTTAATGAGCCAAATGACATTGGGTATGGTACTGTTATGATATCTGCAGGATATCGCTTGTCAACTATTACAGGTATTGGTCCTAAATTTCCTACAAGGTGTCTACTTGTTGGATAGTGAGTTTGTTGAGCTTGATTTGTTCTTGTAACATATTCTAAGCAATGAGCAAAAAAAGTATCAAAATATACATCAGTAATTCCTTTTCTTTGTAATTCTTGTATTGCTGAAGCAATTGTTTTAGCTGTTGTTATTGGTTTTGGTTCTAAACATAGAACGACACGTCCGTTATATTGTTCCATAAATTTTTGATATGCGTCAAGTGCTTCTGGAAGATACACTGCAATTCCAGCTTCTCGCAATTCGTTAAATCTTTTGATAGAAGGTCCTATAAAACTCTGATGCGTGAGTATAACGCGACTGTCAGGTAATTGAATAATATCTCCTTCTAAAGCAACAACAATTCTTCTGCTATTTGTATGTTTTTCAAGCTTAAGAGCTTCTTCTACTACTCTTCCAAGATCAAATTCGTTATTCAAATTATTCAAATGACTGTGTTTTACAACAAGAAACTCTGTTTTTGGATTAATCAAGTTAAACATAATTAGTTTGGAGTTTTTATTTCTTTATAAATTTTTTGTATGAGTTACTCCTTATTCATAGTAAATACAAACAATTATATATTAGTAATAATTTCTGAATAATATGAATATTCAAAGATCTCGAAGGGCACAATTGCAAGCAGATGATGGAGCATTGCGTATAATGGATCCTGGGAGTATTGATGATATGGTTTTTGGTTCAGTTGATTTAGTAGTAGGTTCTTTGAGTGAAGTTGCGCGTATGCCTTTATATTTAATTCCTCCATATATTATTTCTATGGGAGATACGGTTTACAGAGAGAGTTTAAAGGAATCTTTGATTGAGGAATCAGAATCTTCTCCTACTTTTGGACGTTATGTACGTCATCATGTCAAAGCTACAGCTTATACTGCTTTAAGTGAGTTATCTACTCTATTGGTTATTGGGATTTTAAAGATAGTTTATATTCCCGTAGATCTTTTTAATTCTTAGAATTTTGTATAATATCTATTTTTTCAATTGTTACTGTTAAGTGGGCATAAGGCAAACATTTATAAACTAGTGCCATATCTAACAGTATTAGGCAGAAACAAAAAGGTATAATCTTTTATTTTACATAATTCATTATGCTTCTTCTTGTTTCACGGAAATTACACAAATTACATTATAGTTTCCGTTTAAAAAATACAATCATCAAGACGATGACACTTTATTTTTTAGTCCACTCAATGAGTCATGAGGCTTATTGAATAAAAACAAAAAAGGTAAACCACAATGGTATTTACAACAATAAAAAAAGAAATAGTACAAGCATTGAATGAACAGGGAATTTCAGTACCAACACTCATTCAAGAAAAGGCAATTCCACTTGTCATGTCTGGAAAAGACGTTATTGGAATTTCAAGAACAGGATCAGGTAAAACAGCAGCATTTGTTGTTCCGATTCTTCAAACAATGACTCAGGAAAAAGGAGTACAAGCGCTTATTGTAGTTCCTACAAGAGAACTTGCAGTTCAGATTATGGGAGAAATCCAAAAATTTGGAAAATATATGCATTGCACAGTTGCTGCAGTGTATGGTGGAGTTTCATTAAATAATCAAATTTTTGAAATACAAAAATCAGCTATTATCGTAGGTACACCCGGACGATTGCTGGATCATTTGACTCGAGGAACACTTCCATTATCAAAAACAAAAATAGTTGTTCTTGATGAAGCTGATAAAATGGCAGAAATGGGATTTATTGAAGATATTTCACGGATTCTTGATGCAACACCTCACACAAGACAAACTTTGTTGTTTGGTGCAACTATCTCTGATGAAATTAGTCATTTGAGAAAAAAATATATGAAAACTCCAGAGACTGTTAAAGCAGAAATGAAAGTTGAATTCTTAGAGCAATATTATTATAATATTCCTATGAGAGAAAAGTTTTCATTACTTGTTCATTTGTTGAAAAAAGAGCAGGCAAAGAAAATTATAATTTTTTGTTCGTCACGTTCAACAGTTGAAATGCTTGCAAAAAATCTTCGATTAAACAGCATTACTGCTGACATGATTCATGGAAAACTCAGTCAGCACAGAAGACTTCAGGTTATTGATCATTTCAATAAAGGAAAGCAGGATATTTTGATTGCTTCAGCAGTTGCTGCACGAGGACTTGATATTAAAGAAGTCAGTCACGTTTATAATTATGATCTTTCACGAGATCCGCAGGAATACGTTCACAGAGTTGGCAGAACAGCTCGAGCAGGTGAAGCAGGAAAAGCAATAACCCTTCTTACTGATAGAGACCATGAAGTTTTTAGTCAGATCTTGAGACGATATGATGTGAAAATTAATCTTCTTCCTAAAGAAGAGTTTCCATTATTGCCATTCCAGACTCAGCCAAGACAGAGTTTCGGTAGACGATCTATGCAAGGTGGACGCGGTTTTGGTGGACACAGAAGTTCTGGTGGACACGGCGGAAGTAGATATGGCTCACATAGGCCATCCTCTAGAAACTGATTTATTCTTATTATTATTTTTTTTTATTTTTCTTTATTTCTCACTGTTAAGTGATTAAATTAGGAAAACTTTATAAATAAGTTCAATTCTCTTATGTTATCTAACTACTATTAAGTGGTTAAAAGGTGACAAAGATGACAATTGGAAGAAAAATTACAATGGGATTATGTTCAATAGTAGCAGCAGCAGCTTTAACTGTTGGTATTGGTACACATATGAGTAACGCATCATCTACTGGTGGTCCAAGAAAACACAATCATGAATTAGTAATTACTTATGCTCAAAATGCAGAAACTAGGCCTTCTGATGCTGAACTTTGTGCACCATTTATACAAGAAGATCCAAGTATTACTAAATGTGAAGTTTATGCTCATAAGCCAACACCTTTAGAAGGTATGCCTTTTGTTACAACTAATCCTTACTACACTCCTCAATTTGCATATCAAATGAGTAAAACGGAAAAAGGTTTAACAGATTTATTTAAAGGTTTTGCAGCTTTTGCTTTTGGTTTAGCTGGACTTGTTTATATAGGGTCACGAAGACAACAAGATCCATATGCAAATGGTTCTCAAGAACTTACACCAATTTGGACTTTTGATGAAAGTGCATATAACGCAAGTTTAGCATTTGTACGACCTGTTCAAAAACCAGTTGTTACACCAGTTTTCAACCAAAGTCATTATACAGAACCAGCTTTAAGAGAAGTACTTGTTGCTAAATACCATAATCTTTCAAATCCAGATTATATAAGAATGGTTCAATTTAAAGGAAATCCTGAAGACTTTGTTATATCATCTGTTACAAATGATATCATTGCAGACGGATTTCTTCCTCCTAAAGCAGATTACTTACGTAGTTTGTTAAGTGATGAGTTGACCAGAGCTAAAGTTCCAGATATGTATACAGCATTAACTGCTTATGCAAATAGAGATGCTCCAACTGTTGGTTTAGTTAACAGAATGAGTGGAGTAGCAAATTTGATTGCAGATGCTGATATAGATCGATGTTTAGGAGAAGATGTTGATCGAATTTTGAGTGAAAAAACCCCATTAACTTTGTCTCGAGACCAATATGGAGATATGTTATTTTCTCACTCTCAAACGGGAAAATCACTTTTAGGTGCAGTTGAACATACTATCTCAGCAATTGAGTATTGTAATAAAGTTTTAGGTGTTGAACATTCAGATTTATCACCAATAGCAATACCTTCAAAGCAAGTATTATCTGATATTTTAACAGACAGATTGTTAGACGGTAGTGATGCAAAATATGATCCAGCACTTCAACTTCCTACACAATATGGGGGAGTAAATGCAGTTGAAGCACCAGATAATGGTCCAAAAACAAAGTTGGTTGCAAAAGCTCCTTTTAGAAACACTGAAGAAGCAGAACTTGGTTTAAGATTGTATGATGTATATCAAGAAATGTTAGAAACACAAACTCAAATTGCAGCTTTAGAAACAGTAGCTCCAAGATTTGTCAAGGCTGATGATGTTGTTAGAGAATATATCCTTACAGAATCAACTCGACAGGAAAGACAAACATACTGCCCAAGCAGAATGTTAAAGCTACTCAGAGAAGCAAAGCAGCTCTACCGATAGGAGATAATTTTTTATTATTTTTTTAATTACCTTTATCCTTCTTTTTCTTTAACTTTATAAACAGATGATAATTCCAGTTTTTACTATGAGCATTAGTACACTTGTTTTAGCATTAAGTATGGCAGTATCTGCACCACATACACAGTATGATATTCCTGTTCCACAAAAATCTGAACCTCTGTGTCAAGAACTTTATGTTGCAGTTAGAAACAGAAGATCAAGACCACGAGCAGAAATGTTTTCACATTTAGACTCTTATCTTCCAGAACCTCAAAGATGTGATTATATTCTAAATGTTCCAAATGATTCAGTTTTGTATTTTGTTTGATTTTAATTTCTTTCAAGCGTTGATATTTACTTAATAACAGGTAGTTTTCCAAAGATTTAAATAACACTTTTTCTTAAAATACAATATGTTTGCACCAGTTGTTCTTATTGTCAGAGATGGATGGGGATATTCCCTAGATAAAACAGGCAATGCAATAGCACATGCACATATTCCTAATGATATGTATTACAGAAAACATTATCCCACAACCCTTTTGGATTGTAGTGGGAATGCTGTTGGTTTGCCAAAAGGAACTCAGGGAGGTTCTGAGGTTGGACATTTGACAATGGGTGCTGGAAGAATAGTATGGCAGCCACTAGAAATGATTAATAAGGCAATTTATGATAAGAGTTTTTATTCGAATCATGTATTTCTTGCTGCAATTGAACATTGTAAAAAAAATGATTCTGCATTGCATCTTATGGGTTTGTTTTCTGATGTTGGTGTTCATGCTACAACAGAACATCTTTATGCACTTCTTGAACTTGCAAAACAACATAGGTTAACTAAAGTTTATATTCACGCATTTTTGGATGGGAGAGATGTTCCTGAAAAAAGTGCACATACATATCTTATTAAAACAAATAAAAAAATTAGAGAAATAGGAGTTGGTAAAATTGCAACTCTTACAGGCAGATATTATGCAATGGACAGAGATAAAAATTGGGACAGGACTCAAAAAGCATTCGATCTTCTTGTAGAAGGTAAAGGATTTAAAGCATATAGTCCAGAAGAGGCAATTCTTGATGCATACTTGCGTGGAGATAAAACTGATTATTACATTCAACCAACAGTTATCGTTGAAAATAATGAACCTGTTGGATTAATTAAAGATCATGATTCGGTTATTTTTTATAACTTTAGAAGTGATAGAACACGACAAATTACTTCGCTATTAACAGGAAAAAAAACACCATATAAAATAGATAAACCTACAATTCATTTTGTTTGTTTTTCTGATTATGATAAAGAGTTTAGACTTCCTGTTGCTTTTCCTCAAATTGCTGTGACTCATAATATTGGGTATTGTGTTAGTAAAGCAGGATTTAGGCAATTGCGTATTGCAGAAACTGAGAAATATGCTCATGTTACATTTTTTTTTAACAGTCAGATTGAAGAGCCATTTGCAAAAGAAGAAAGGATTCTTGTTGCATCGCCAAAAGTTCCTTCTTATGATTTAAAACCAGAAATGAGTGCTCATGATGTTACGACAAAAGTATTAGCTGCTCTTGATGATACAAATTATGGTTTTGTTTTGATTAATTTTGCAAATCCTGATCTTGTAGGTCATAGTGGTAATTTTAAAGCAACAGTTGCATGTTGTGAAATTGTTGATGAATGTGTTGGACGAATTGTTTCAGCAGTTTTGAAAAAACAAGGTGTAGTGCTATTAACAGCAGATCATGGTAATGCTGAACAAATGTTGTATGCCAATGGAGAGCCCTGTCCTTCTCACACCATTAATAAAGTTCCTTTTACTCTAATTAGTAATCATATTACTCATGCTCTTCGTGACGATGGTGGATTGCAGGATATTGGTCCAACAGTATTGAAATTGCTTGAAATTCAAAAGCCCGTAGTGATGACAGGAGAAAGTTTGATTTAATTATGTTTAATTATGTTTAATTTAATAAACTATTTATATAGCAAACAAACTAGATTTTTATTAACGTTTGTTTGTGGAATAGTAAACGCACATTTAAACCTATTTGATGTGTTTACCATAGTTAAGTGGAGTGAAAATTTCATGACCCTAAAAGAATGGATTATTGCGTTTATAAGAGGAAAAGATGCAATTAAACAGCAGTTGGTTTCTCTTAATGAAGGGACAATAGTTCATGCGGTATATAAAGACAATAAAACGCAGGATTTTTTTGCAAAAGAAACTCTTGATGATTTGCACGATGTATTTGTAGCTGCAAAGAAAAGTGATAGTGATCCATTATATTCTGTCCATGTTGCCTGCTATAATACTTCACACAATTTGAAGATACTTGTTCAACATTGGAAAGAATATGTTGCACATCAACGGTTATTTTTCTATTTTGTTAATCCAGACTCCACAACTGAAATAAAATGGGTTGTTAATCCTTGGCTTCATAATAGGATTAGCGACGATAAAAAACTTGAAATTGGATTAAAAAGTCTTTTTAGTATGGTTGAAGAATGGAAGAAATAGCTTTATAAATAGTGAGAAATTTCTGACATTCATGGCTGAAATCAATGAGATGAATTCTTCGTGTTTATATCATCCCACTTTTCTTAAATTTATGGCAGCAGTTCATGTTGTTAGTAGTGCTGCAACAGTGGGTGCTGCTTGTTACTATCTTTCAAATTATGATGTTAAATCTGCAATATTTGCGAGTAGTGTTGCACTATTAAACTCAGTTGCTGCTGTTTATTATGGATACACACATAGAGTTGTAAACATGTCTTTACAATCTTCTGGTAATCCTTCAGGATTAGAACAAGTTTTACAAGGCTCAGAAGCACCAGGAGAATAGTTCTTTAACATTCTTTAATACCTTTTTTTAACTTACTTGTGTTGCTTAGCGATTATACTTATTTTGTAATAAATGCACCAGCCGGGATTTGAACCCGGATCAGAAGCTCTTTCCGATATAATCGTGGGAAGCTCCTATCCTAACCATTGGACTACTGATGCGATATACATAGGAAAAAGGGGTTCTATTTATTATTTTCTGCTTTGTAAAATATTAATTTTAAAATTAAAATATAAAATGCCAGCCAGAATAATCCAACAGCATATCCGCCAATAACATCACTTAACCAATGTGCGTGAAGATAAATTCTATTAAAACCAATGCCAATAACAAGAAGTGCAATTGCTCCCACTATTTGGATTTTATGTTTTTTTGTTTTAATAGTATCTTTAAAACAATAGAACAATAAACAAAAGAATAATATATTGATTGCAGCATGTCCACTTGGGAAACTGAAATCAGTTAGTACTGCTTCTGGTCTAGGTCTATGTACTAATAATTTAATGAGGTATACAGAAATTGCAGCAGAACCCATACTTAACAACCATAATAATCCTAAATCCCATTTTTTTATATACATAAGATAAATGCAAAATCCAAAAGAAATAATGCCTAAAACAATTGGATCAAATATTATTGCAACTGCATTCATACTGCTTGTTAACAAAGGATAAGCTATAGTTGCAATATACTGATTTATTCCTGCATCTATATTAATAATTATTTTTTGTGCAAGAATGCTTTGAAGAATTTTGGCAAAGACATATGCTGTGAAAATGTTTAAAATTAAAAAATAAATATAGCTGTGTGTAAACACATGTTTTTTTCGATTAATAATATAATATCCATATACAATAAGAATAATAAATCCTAATGTAAGTGTTACAATCATGCCTGTATAATGTGATATTCTTTGATATCCTTCACCGCATATATACCCTAGCATGACATATGCTGTTGACCATGCAATTCCACCAATAATGTTGTAAAAAAAGAATCTTCTGAATTTTATTTTTGTTGCACCTGCAACAAATGGGCCAAATGCTCGTGTTAAAGTAGAAAATCTGCCAATAATTAATGTTTTTCCCGCATGTTCCTGCATGAGTTTTTTTGTTTTTTCATACTATGAAATATACTTTGGAAATTTTTTTATTAACGAAATACCATATTTTTTCCCTAAATAATAACCGCAGGTGTCTCCTATAACTGCACCAAAATATGTAATAATCAACACTCCTGAAAGATGTAATATCCCTAATTTTGCAAGAAATCCTCCAATGATAGCAAGTGCTAACCCTGGAATAAATATTCCTATAATCGGTGATGCTTCAAGAGTTGTTGCTATAAAAATGATCCAATATGCCCAATGATCAAGAATAGGGTATGTGAAAAATATATCAATAAGTGCCATGTGATTTTTTTAATGTGTTGTTTTAAATAGTTTATGAAAAAACGGCGTAAAAAACTGTGTCTATTTCAAATAGAGAATTTGTAATTCCTTAACACTATTTTAACCATTCTTTTTTATTCAAGAAAAACACATACATTAATATACTTAAATAATCATAATTTGATGTAGTCTACTTATGTTTAATATGATTCACTAGATTTAATATTATTTGAAATATAATTATAATCATAATCCTTAAAAAGAATTATGAGGGATGTACATATGAAGGAGTTTATTATTTGGAATAAAAAGTGGGAAACAGGAATAAGAAAAATTGATGAACAGCATAAACACTTTGTTGCAATTCTTAATAAAGCATATTCCCTTAATGAACAGGGTAAGGATTATAAACAAATTGATACGGTATTATCTGATCTGACAGAATATGCAAGAATTCATTTTTCTACAGAAGAGGAATATTTTAATAAAACTGATTATCCTGATGCACAAAATCATATAGAAAAACATAGTGTTTTATTAGGCACAGTTTTGGATTTTAATACAAGATTTGATGCAAAAGAAAATAACTCTGATTTATTAATGGAATTTTTAATTTTTTTGAAAAGTTGGCTTGATCAACATTTAGTCACTGTTGATCATAAATATATTCCCTGGCTGAAAGAACATGGAATAAAATAAACAAAAAGGAGATGATTTTACATTTACTATGAAACTTAAAAAAAATAATAAACAAAATAAACATAATTCAAAATCAGATCATTTAAAAAAATATGAACAAGCAGTTCTTAAATTAACAAAAGTAGAAACTGCTTTGAGAATTGCATCTACTATTAACAAGATTATAGTATATGCAAATAATGAAAAAAAATTGCTTGAAGACATATGCAGAATTATAGTCCAAGTAGGAAGGTATAAATTTGCATATATTAGTTTTGTCAATGCTTCTTTAAACACTCCTCTTTCTCCTGTTGCAGAGTATGGTATTTTTGCAGGTAAAAGTAGGACATGGCAAAAAATTCCAAGGTGGTCATTAGCTTTTGGAGTTCCGCTTAAATTAAAACAACCTGCAATTTGTCGGAATATCCTGCATAATCCTAACTTTAAATTATGGAAATCTGAAGCAGAACAAAGAGGATATCAGTCTTCAATTACAATTCCTTTAATAAGCCACATATATCATAAAGAAATTTTAGGTGTTTTGAATATATATTCTGCTGACTCTGATGCGTTTATTAAAGAAGAAGTTACTGTTTTAATGCAAATCGCAAATGATATTTCATTTGGTATTTCAAATTTAAGAATACGAACTCTTGAAAAACAAAAAGAAAAAGAAATTTTTGGGTTTGTTGCTTTAAAACAAAAGTATTTGGATATTTCTGAAGCAATAATTGTTGAACTTGACTGCTATGCAAATATTAAAGCATTGAACAAGAGAGCATATGATTTGCTTTGTTGTAAAGAAGGAACTTTAATTGGTAAAAATTGGATAACTCATTTTGTTCCTGTATTTCAAAAAAAGCAAGTTCAGGAAGTATTTCAAGCACTTATTACAGGTAAATTACATATGTTAAAACATTATGAAAATAAAATTCTTGCAAAATGCGGTACCCTTAAAGATATTTTGTGGCATAATGTTCCTGTAAAAGATGCTAAGGGGCATATCACAGGAGTTTTAAGTTCAGGGATAGATTTAACTGAATTTAAGAAAAAAGAACAGGAAATAGTTGAATTAAAAGAAAAATATCAATCTCTTTTTGAACATTCTAAAGATGCAATTATGACATTAAGTCCTCCATATTGGTGTTTTACTTCTGGCAATTCTATGACGCTTCAACTGTTTAACATTAAAAGTGAAAAACAATTTACTCATTTAGGTCCTTGGAGTTTATCTCCTAAATTTCAACCTGATGGTCAATTATCTTCAGTAAAAGCAAAAAAAATGATTGATATTGCAATGAAAAAAGGAAGCAACTTTTTTGAATGGAAGCATAAACAATATAATGGAAAAGAATTTTTAGCTAATGTCTTGCTCAGTAAAATTACAGAAAACAAAAAAACGTATTTGCAGGCGACTGTAAGGGATATTACAGAGCAGAAAAAATCACAAGAACAAATTAAACAAGATGAAGAAAAGTTCAAATCTCTTTTTAATAATGTTGCTGATGCAATTATTATTGCAGATCCTAAGACCAGAAAATTAGTGGATTGCAATAATTCTGCAGAATCTCTTTTAGGATATTCTCGAGAAGAAATTCTCTCCTTGCATGCAGATGATCTTCATCCAACGGATTTAATTAAATCAACAATGGATTCATTTAAACAACAAGCACAAGGAATATTGACAAATGTTGCTGCTAAAAATGGTTGTCCTGCAGTTACTGCAAGAGTTATTGTAGTATTATAATTTGTAGGTTCAGCGTTAGATGTTGTAGTTTGTAACATAATTGATGTTGCTCCTGTTGATGCAGGTGTAACTGCATACACTTCAACTATTCTCTCTTCTCCTGCACTTAAAAGAAGAGGGAATGTTGTATTAAATTCTGTATTTGCATATGAAGAAGTTATTGTGAAATTTAATGGATAATCTCCTATATTGTTAATGGTCAAGTTTACCATACTGATATTTTCACTTGGATTTGCACCGACAGCATCACTTATTGGTGTTCGTGTCCATGTTCTTTCAAATTCAATGCTTTTGTTGAGAAGATTACTTACAGCATTATTATTTACGCTATCTTTACCATATATTCTGAAATTATATGTGCCATTGACTGTTGGGGTGTATGTTGATTCATACAACCCATTTGATGCATTTAATGTCATAGTTATATTTGCAAAATCAGATGCATTGATTAATTTCTGTTGCAGATACACTGTATTTACTGCAGTTCTAGTATCTGTGACATTTGCGTAAAATGCAATTTCTACATTTGGATCTAATGCATCAACAGTGCTTGGGATTATTGTTAAACTATTAAATGTTGGAGCTGTTAAGTCAATAGTAAACATTTTTGTAATGCTGATATTACTATTTTCTGTTCCATCTGTACATGTTACACTCCAGTTATGAGTTCCTTCTGGATATCCGCTTCCACTTATTGTTGTTGCAGTTGCATTTATTATACTGTTACTTGTTGCATTTAATATATTGTCTACAGTAAAATTACATCTTAATTGTGATGCAATATTATCTGCGGGAGTGAAGATGAAATCTATTTCTTGAGAACTGGAGTTGAACCAATCAATTGGTGCGTTTAAAATAATTGTTGGAATAGTTCCATCTAATGTTACATTTGTTTTTTCAGTTATGTTGAGATTTCCAGCTGTATCATTAGCAATAAATGTGATATTATATATTCCTTCTTGAGTTGTATTTGTGAAACTGAAATTATACTTGTTGTTTACTTTATCTAACATTAATTGTTCTTTTGTTATTGTGTCAGGATATGTAATATTAGCAAGAACAGTGTCAACATTGAGCCATTGATCTGTTACAGTTGCGCTGATATTTAAAATTGTTCCATTGGTTTGATTTGAATTTGCAACAGGTTGTAGTGTTATAACTGTTGGTCCTGTAGAATCTATTGTGAAGTTTGTTTTTTCTGTATTATTAATATTTCCACTTGTATCTGTTGCTGTAAACGTTATATTATAATTTCCTTCAGTAGAGGTATTTGGATAACTGAAATTGTAAATATTTCCTATTTTTTGTAATTGCAGTTGCTCTTTTGTTATCCCATTTGGATAAGTAACATTTGCAAAAACAGTTGCGATTGCAACATCATCTATAGCAGTTGCACTGACATTGATAATACTATTTCGTGTAGTAATTGTATTCGCAATAGGTCTTAAATTTGTAACAATTGGTTTTAATGTATCTATACTATACATAGTTATATTTGTCTTTTCAGTTGTATTCAGATTTCCAGCAGTATCATTTGCAATAAATGTGATGTTATAAATTCCTGTTTGTGTTGTATTTCTAAAACTGAAATTATAGATGTTGCCAACTTTGATTAATTGTAGTTGCTCTTTTGTTGTATTATCTGGATATGTAATATTTGCAAATACAACATTAACATCCAGCCATTGGTCTGTGACAGTAGTACTTATGTTTAATATAGAATCATTTGTCTGATTAGTGTTTGCAATTGGTCGTAATATATTTACAGCTGGTCCTGTACTATCAACTGTAAAATTAGTCTTTTCTGTTGCATTCAAATTTCCAACAGTATCATTTGCAATAAAAGTAATGTTGTAATATCCTTCATTGGAGGTATTAGGGAAACTGTGATTGTAAATATTTCCAATTTTTTCTAAATGTAATTGTTCTTTAGTTGTGTTGTTAGGATACGTAATATTTGCAAGTACAATATCAATTCCGAGATTGTCTATTACAGTTACACTGACATTCACAACATTATTTACAGATGTAAAATTATTTACAACTGGTTTGAGCGCTGTAACTGTTGGGTTATCTCCATCAATAGTTGCATTTGCTTTTTCAGTTGTGTTTAGATTTCCGGCAGTATCATTTGCAATAAAAGTAATGTTGTATACTCCTCTTTGGGAGGTATTTCTAAAACTAAAATTGTAAATATTGTTGATTTTTTCTAAATGTAATTGTTCTTTTGTTGTATTATCAGGGTATGTAATATTAGCAAGAACAGTGTTGACATTCAACCATTGATCTGTAACAGTAGTACTAATATTCAATATGCTGTTGAGAGATTGATTTGTCCATATTAATGGCCGTAGCGTATTTACAGCTGGTCCTGTACTATCAACTGTGAAATTCGTTTTTTCAGAACTATTAATATTGTTAACAGTATCATTTGCAATAAATGTAATGTTGTAATATCCTTCATTAGAAGTGTTAGGGAAACTGAAGTTGTAGATGTTTCCTACTTTTTCTAACTGTAATTGTTCTTTAGTTATGTTGTCAGGATATGTAACATTTGCAAGAACTACATCAACAGCAATATTATCAGTAATAGTTGCACTGACATTTACAATACTATTGATTGCAGTAAAATTATTTATAATTGGTCTGAGATTTGTGACAGCAGGCTTTCCTGTATCTGTTGGAGTTAAAGTAATATTTGTTTTTTCAGTTGTATTGAGATTGTTAAAAGTATCATTTGCAATGAACGTAATGTTATATGTTCCTTCTTGGGTGGTATTAGGGAAACTGTAATTGTAAATATTGCCAACTTTAAATAATTGAAGCTGTTCTTTAGTTGTATTATCAGGATAGGTAATATTTGCAAGAACTATATCAACATTCAGCCATTGGTCTGTAACTGTTGCACTGATATTAATCACGCTTTCAGTGTTTTGCGCAGATGTAGATATTGGTTTTAAATTTCTTACAGTTGGTCCAGTACTGTCAACTGTAAAATTTGTTTTTTCAGTGCTATTAATATTGTTAGAAGTATCATTTGCAATAAATGTAATATTATAATATCCTTCATTAGAAGTATTAGGGAAACTGAAATTGTAGATGTTGCCAACTTTGACTAATCGTAATTGTTCTTTTGTTACATTATTCGGATATGTAACATTTGCAAGAACAATATCTACAGCAATATTATCAGTAACAGTTGCACTTATGTTGACAATATTATTTACAGCAGTAAAATTGTTTGCAATAGGTCTTAAAATTGTCACTGCAGGTTTTATTGCATCAGGAGCAGCTGTAACAGTAAATGTTCTTGTTTCAGTATTATTTGTATTATTATGAGTACTTGTATCATTAGCAATTATTCTAATGGTGTATGTTCCTATTATTGCAGTTTGGCTGAATGAAAAGTTAAAGCGTTGTGCTGCTCCTGTAGTTGCATTGCTCATAGTAAACATGTTTGTTGTGCCATTAGGGAATGTAATATTTGCACGAACCGTGTCTACCTGAATATTATCCGTGACATTAACAGTTATATTAACAATATCATTTTGATATACAGATGCATTTGCCAAAATTCCTGACACATTTGGTGCAGGATCATATCTATCCCAGTCAAACATTGCTTCTTCTTGTGCACCATTAAGAACTTGAGTGTTTGTTTCTAAAGGAGATGCTCCTACAGGAACTGTCACAAATGCAGTTCCGTTCCAGCGAAGAGCAGTAATATCTTCATCTATATCCTGCGCCATAATCATAAATTCATTTGTCGTTGGATGATTTGTCATGCGCATTCCTTCTATATCATTTGTTGCAAAGTTAGGAGGACCAACAGCATTTCCTAAATCAGTTGGAGACCATGTATTTGGTTTTGTAAAATTTGCAAAATCTATTGTAACAGCATTATTATCTACAAATCCAAAATGTGCAATTGTTCCATTTTTGTTCCATAAACAATCAATATGTGGATTATTTGTTCCCATTGCTTCTGTAGATGCATCTTGGGCAGGAGAACTTGTATGCATCGCTGTTCCATTCCACATTCTTACATTAACGTCATTTCCTGAATCCTGCACAATAATCCCAATAAAATTTGATGTAGAATCTGCACAAAGTCGTGTTGCACTATGAGTATCACTAAGAGCTAAAATTGTTGTTGTTCCATTCCATGTTCCAGTTGTATCATTGTAGCTTTTTTGAACGAGGTTTGTTGTTTGTCCAAAAACAAGAAGTCCATTGCCGCCTAAAGTTTCCCACGCAAAATCATAATGTTCTATTGTACTTGTTGATCCTGTTGATGTGATTGTTTGGTTGCGTGAAGCAATAAAGTTTGTTCCGTTCCAAGGAATTGTCCATAATCCTCCTGTAGAGTTATGTGCTAAAAGCATAATCTGATTTGAATTAATTTTAGGTACTAATTTAACCCAGTTAATTGCTCCAGTAATGTTTGTATTTAATGTTTGTTCAACACTGTATCCTGTTCCATTCCAAATTCTGTACTTTAATATTCTGTCAGAAACGCTGAAATTTTCATAAACAATAAGTGCATTTCCAGAAATATCTTCATATGCAATGTCAAATCCTCTTGTCGCTGAGTTTGGTACATCTACACTTACTTCTAATAAATTAGTCCAGTTTCTAGAACTGTTAATAATTTGAATGTTGACATCATTAACTGCATCTTCTGTTCCAACAATAAACTCATCACGTTCATGATTTGCTCGTGTAACTACCCATTGAATATTTCCACTAACAGTGTTTGTATTTGTTCGTTCTATGC
>JBAZCJ010000009.1:0-21268 GCA_041671005.1 Candidatus Woesearchaeota archaeon
GATATGGCTCACCAACATTATAGAGAAGCTAAATATAATTATACTGTGTATACGGAAAAAGTAGAAGTTCTCAAAAAACAATGTGAACAAATTACAAAAGATCTTGAAAAGCAAGATGTACAACAAGATATTTCTCAGCTTCAAAAAGACGTCCAGGTTTGTACTAAGTTAGATGTGGAAATAATCCTGTAAAACCAAAATGTAACTAATTATACTGAATAAAATAAACGGGACATATACTTTTGCTCCATCAATCCACATTTTTTTATTCCATTGTATCTGTTGATTTTTAGTGTATTCTGTTAACAGAATTGTTGTACTAAAAATAGTTGCAATAAAGATTCCTGTGAGTACTGTAAAAAATCCTGTTGAGGACGTTGAACTGAGAATTGCAACAAGAGGTGCGAGCCAAAAAAAAACTTGTATTTCTTTCTGTTGCCATATGCCAATAATACAATATGTTCCGACAATGAAACCAATGAATATAATCTCTTGGGTAAACAGTAATGGCAGGAGAAGAGTCAGCATAAATGATACTCGTGCTGAATTTTCAATAAACAGTTTGTACAATCCAATTTCTTCTTGTGCAAGTCTGCTGACAATACTTCCCGCAATAATCCCTAGAATTAGTGCAGAACATTGAATTAAAAGATTTTGAAAAATCATATATTGTAAATAGTTCTGTATCTTATATAATTTTTGGATTTAATTGTTTTCCTTAATTTTGCAAGAACTTTTATAATACACTCCTTGTTTTTTACTGACATGAAAATCCTTTTTGTTTATCCCCCATTTTGTACGCCAACTGTTATGCCTTATTCGATCTCTCATTTGAAAGGTCATTTTAAAAAATTACACCATGTGGAATGTTTAGATCTTAACGCAAAATTTCATCTTCAACGTTTTCCAAATTATTACACAGATTTGAAAAAAAAGAATAATAAAGAATATGCAGAACTTCTTACTGCATTTGAAGTAGAATCACGGAAAACATATGGTGAAAATAATCGTACCGTTGTTACTGGAAAAAAACCAGAATTATTTAACGAAATGTTATCATTGATTCTTGAAAAAAAACCAGAAATTGTTGCGTTTAGTATTGTTTACAGCAGTCAATGTTTTTATGCCTTGGCATTAGTACAAGAATTAAAAAAACAGAATATTACTTGTGTTATTGGTGGTCCTGCAGTAAATGAAAAACTACACAGTCTTTCTGATCCAGTTGATTTTTTGTATCAACCCCCAGCAGTGGATACTGTTCCAGATTTTTCTGATTATCCGCCTTCAGATTATTTGTCAAGAGAACTCATTATTCCTTTAAAGACTGCAAGTTCTTGTTATTATAAACAGTGTGCATTTTGTACACATTATGCAAAAACACCGTATATAGAATTTCCAATTGAAACAATTAAACAGGTAATCCTTAATACAAAAACAAAACATGTCTTTTTTATTGATGATATGATAAAAAAAGAAAGATTGAAAGAATTAGCTGTAATACTTAAACCATTAAGCGTAAACTGGTGGTGTCAATTAAAACCAACTGTAGAATTAAAAGGTATTTTTCCAGAGCTTTATGATGCAGGTCTTCATACTGTTTCATGGGGTGTTGAATCTGGAAGTCAGCGGATTCTTGATTTGATGAACAAAGGAACAACAGTTTCAGGAGTGCAAGAAATTCTTAAAGAAAGCCATGATGCGGGTATAAAAAATGCAGTTTATGCTATGTTTGGGTTTCCTACTGAAACAAAAGAGGAATTCTTTGATACCTTAAATTTTCTTAAAGAAAATAAAGATAATATTGACTTAGTAACCACATCTATTTTTGGGTTGCAAAAAGGAAGTCCTGCCTATGCTCATCCAGAAAAATTTAGCATTACATCTGTTCAAGAACAAAAGCGAACAGTTCTGGATAGTAAAATAAGTTATACTGTTAGCAAAGGTCAATCCCCTGAAGAAGTAAAAATATTACGTGGAAAATATGCAAAATCAATCAATAACTTGGATAAAGTTCCTAGAGTCTTTAATTGTTTTAAAGAGCAGATATTGTTGTATTAAATTTATATTCGTGCTTTTCTTTTAAATCCTTTATAATCTAAATAAAGCAGTGTTAAGTCAGAAAGATACGATAATTTTTTTATTGCATCTATGGTCATAAATGTTTGTGTTGTATGTTTATGGGGTTCTTTATTTATCAGTGTACCTGTATAATTCTTAATATCAAACAAGTAGCAGTTAACTATAATCTTTTTTTTCAATCGCATGTATCTATATTTTTTGTGCATTATTTGTTTATAATCTGTTGGAATAATTCCACATTCATCGTACAATTCTTCTTTTAATCCATCAATGACTGATTGTCCTTTCTTTATTTTTCCAACAGGTAATGTCCAGAATCCATATTTAACGTGTTTTTGTATAAGTACTTCCCCGTTTTCATTGAGAATTATTGCTGCAATACCTTCATGATCAACAAGGTCTTCAGGGGTATAATTAGTCATATAATAATTAATAATATCTTTGCATATTTAAATATGCTTTTAGCATGTTGTAAAGATGCATAGTATCTTCTGCAACGAGAGAATAAAATTTATCAGTGTTAACTTTGTAAATATACTGATCAAATACAGCTCTAAAAAAGAATAAAACAGGTTTTCCTTCCCATTTGCTTTCCCAATCGGTTTCTAAGTATCCCATAAAAGTTATTGCAAGTTTTCCCTGTTGCATATTAACTCTATGATTATCTTTCATAACAACAACATCTTTGACATTTGTGAATAAAAAGACGATTTTCATAACTTCTTTTGCATAATCGTTGATTTTTTTCCAAGGTTCTATTTCAATTTCAATCTGTCTACCTTCTTTCAAAACCTGTTCAAAGTTTCTTTTTTCGTATTTATCAAACCCCTTTTCCCTGAACCATTTATCCATAACTCTATAGAACTCATTAACATCCATTAATCCTTGGTAATTCAATCTGAGATTATCAACAACGATTCTTCGTTCAACCATGTCCTACTTTAGAATACCTCTTATTTAAATAACTTACTCTACCTCACCATGCATCGTAGTGTTCGTTTCCTTTTGTCATGAAATCAAGTGTTTCTTTAATGACATTCATAAGTTCATAACTTTTGAAACGTAATTTATCTTCCCATAGAGAATCAATTTTCTTTTTCCACATAATTTTAGTCATAAAAGTCATAATTGCTCCTTCTAATTTTGTTTTTCCAAAGCGTTCAGTAAAGTCAAATTCAAGTGCAGGTTCTATTCGCACCATGACTAGGCCTTTTTGAAGCTTTACTTTTTTTCCATCTTTTATTACTTCTACTTCCATGATGTCTTGAAATTGAAAGTGAACATACATCCAGTACATAACAAATTCCGTTACTTTTTTGTTAGCTTGCCAATCAAATGTTTTTTCTTTGCCCCCTGTTTGAAGAGAAATACTTTTGTATTTTGATTCATGAACAACATATCCTTTTGAAATAAGCCAGTCATAGATAATTCTATAAAGCTCATTAATATCAAAGACACCTTTATAGCGGAGTACCTGGTACAATGTTGGATCTTTGTATCCTGCTACTTGATCTTTCTTTGCGTTAATAGGTGGGGTAAACCCTTCCATGCCTGCCATAATTTTTTTTAAGAGAAAGAGAGATATAAATGTTTCTATGAAGGAATATATTTTATAAACCCATATTGATTTTTATCTTTACTATGGAATATGATTTAGAGCTTCAACGAGCAATAACTGAAATTCAAAAAGCAAAGGCAAAAGTTGTTTGTATTCAGTTGCCAGATGGATTAAAACAGCAGGCGCAGAATATTTGTAACACGCTAGAAACTGAAACAGGAGCATCAGTTATTATTTGGCTTAGTAGTTGCTATGGTGCTTGTGATTGGCCGTTAGGAATTGAAAAAGCAGGTGTTGACATGCTTATAGCATGGGGTCATTCTGCATGGAAACAAGATTTACCTGAATCAATCCAATAGATATTTATATCTCTATTTCTTAAAAAACAGTATGCCAATAGAAACTGAAGTAAAAATAAAAATTGATGCAGTTGAGCCAATTAAACAAAAGCTTCTTGGGATGAAAGCAGAATTATACAAAAAACGTGCATTACAAACAGACCTATATTTTGGTAATAAAAAATTGAGAAAAAATGGTCAAACATTGAAAATTCGTGATAATGCTATTTTTACCTATAAAGGTCCAGCGGAGAAAAAGAAAAATATTCGTTCAAACGAAGAAATTGAAATAATGATTGACAATGCAGCATATCTTCAGTTATTACTAGAGAAATTAGGTTATGTGCAGTATTGGAAAAAAGAGCGTTACAGGGAATCATATTTAATCAATATGACTCAAATTTGTATTGATGAGACTCCTATGGGTAATTTTATAGAAATTGAAGGAAAAAAAGAAAATATTCTTGATATTGCAAAACGGCTTGGCTTTTCACAAAAAGATTTTAGTGCAGATGGATATGGTAAAATATGGAGAGAGTATGCAAAAAAGAATAAGTGCAAGGGAGATATGGTGTTCAAAAAATGAGTTGTATGATTGATTCTCCAATATTACATAAGCTTAAACCTGAGATTCAGGAGTGTATTCAACATATTAAAAAAGCAATTGATGCAAAACAACCTATTTTTATTAGACATCATGCAGATGCAGATGGATACACTGCAGGTATTGCAATTGAGCGAGCATTGTTTCCTTTAGTTTCAGTAAAACATAGAAGGGAACGCGATGTTCATTATTTTTATCAGCGTTTTCCTTCTTTAACTCCTTATTATAGTTATGAAGATGCAACACGAGATGTGCAAACGTTTTTACGAAATGCAGAACAGTTTTAAATGAAGCCCCCGTTAGTTTTATTGTTAGATATTGGTGCAGGCAGTGAGTCTGTTCCAGCATTACAGCTTGTGAAAGCATATGGTGCTTCTGCTATAATGATTGACCATCATCCTCCGCATAGTGATGCAGTACATGCAGTGGATTTTGCATTAAATCCGCATACAGTTACCTCTTCCTATGAGTTTAGTGCAGGTATGCTTTGTGCAGAAATTGCACATATACTCACAGCAGATTTAAAAGATTTTTTTAATCAAAATTTTTATTTTATTGCAGCAGTATCTGGAACTGCAGATAAAGTGCGTGGAGAAGATATAAATAAATACATTGCTTTGTGTCAGAAAAATAATATTTCAAAAGAAAAAATAATTGAAGTTGCATCTGCAGTTGATTACCAAGCATATGTTCTCGGTCCTTCAGGTGGTCGTGAAATAGTTCATGACCTTTTAGGAAAAGATGAAGAGAGGCAAAAAAAGTTGCTTACGATTATTAATAAACAAATGCAGCATGTTTTCCATACACAGCTTGCAACATGTTTAAAATATTCTGATGTTACTGATAAAAAAAAGTTTTTGTTTGTAAAAATACCTATGGATACAGTGCTTTCACGAAATGGATATCCTCAGAGAGGAAAAACAGCAGGTCTTGTTCTTCAACATTTTATAGATCAAGGAAAAAAGGCGTTAGTTGTTGGTTGTGGTGCAACATCATTTAATTTTCGATGCAGTACAGAAATTATCCAGTTTGATGTGGGTGATTTCCTTGCAAAAGCAAAGAAAAAATTTCCTCACGCACAAATTACGGGTGGAGGTCATCGTGTTGCAGGCTCACTTTATTTTGTCAGTGGAGCGCATAAAGAACTAGTTACCTTTTTAGAAGAATATGTTGATGCATTATGATCTCTTGATAATATAAATCATAATAAAATGTTATAAATGGATAAATGATACTTCTTGTTATATGAAAGCATCAATAGTTTTGTTAGAAACTTTGTTAGCTGGTTGCGCACCTGGACATCTTTTTCTTACAAATTCAAATACTTTTAACCCGGACATAACAGACACTTCAGATTCAAGTGCAGATACAATTAATCCTTTTGAAATGATGTATTCTACATCACATGCATTTCTTGTTGAAACTGATCCAGAAACATCATATCAAGATAAGATGGAAATTGGAACAACAGCTGATGGGAGATTAAGGGGAGTTTATTGTTTTGATTTAAATGCGATTCAACAGTATCCTATTGAACTGGGAGAAGCAATCTGTTTAGAACTTGATGCAACAAGCGGTACTTGTCATTCTTCATATAATAATAAAGATTGTAATCATAAACTTCCTATTGAAGTTAATAATTTTAATGCATATGGATTAGAAGATGTTACGACAGCAACATGGAGTAATAGTGTAATTCAAAATAGGTTTCCAAATACAATTCTTGGATCAGATGTGCAATCTATTCCTTACAATAAAGATTCTCTTCCTGTTACGGGTGTTTATTCATTTGACATAGCTTATGCCAGTGGGTACGGTTGTTTTGGAATAAAAACGACAGATGATTTTGAAACACATTTGGACCCAAGCCAAGTAACAGTTCAATTAGGAATTCTTTCAGAAAATGCACGGTTGTATAGTGGCAATTGTATTGCAAATACAATTAATTAATTAATTAATTAATTTTTTATGGTCTAAAAACTATAAATTTAAATACCTTAATTTCGTACAGATTCTAAAACGAGGTGTTTTTTAATGATAAAAGACAAAACAGGCTTATACATTTTAGGAGTAATTGGAGTTGTGGCATTAGTCGGTGTTTTTATAATGATTGTGAACAGTTTTAACACTGCTGTTGAAGAAGATTATGTAGGAATGGCAGGTGGAACTGTAAGTGGAAAAATAAATATTTCAACGACAGAATCATGTACTGATAGTGATAGTGGTTTGACGTATACAACAAAAGGATATACTGTTACTAAATCAAGTGGAATAGTCAGAACAACATGGGATTCTTGTAAAACTGATAAACAAGTTACTGAAATGTCTTGTTCAGGAACTAAAGCAGTTTCTTCTTATTATATGTGTAATTCTATGTCAGATGGTACTTACTCATATGGGTGTATAGATGGAACATGTAAAACCGATGTAGATTTAAGTATTGGAGGAGTAGTTGCTAAATATAATGAAGCTAGTAATGAAGTTGAGGTTCACGTAGCTATTGTTAATAAAGGAAGTACTTCTTTAAAAACGGAAATAGAATATGGGATTCAAATAGGAAACATATTAAGTGAAGGAACAATTGACGGAAAATCAGCAGGTACGTACTTATATCCTGGGGAGTCTACAATAGTTTCTTTAACATTTAAACCAACCTCAGATGAAATTGTAGCATTAAAAGATAGTAACGGTTATTACAGCTTAAATGATGTTTTTGTTACTTTGGATTATGCAAATAAAATTTCAGAAACAGATGAAACAAATAATGTTGTAACTTTGAACGAAGTCTATCTTTATGTGGGAGATACAACAAAAGATTATACTGAATTTGCAAAAGCTGACGTACAGGTAAGTAACCTTCATATTGTTGACAACTCTGAATCATCTTCAGATTTATACATTGGCGGAGCATACGGGTATTATGACGAATCAACAAACGAGTTGGAAGTATATTTCAATGTATTAAACAGTGGAATGACTTCTACAGCAGTAAATGGATATACTGTTGAAATTCCTGGTTCAACAGGAGGTTTTGTAGGTTCATCTGATTCAACTGTCCTTGGAACAGGAGATTTAGTCTTGTTGTCTAATAAAGGAACAATATCTAGTGGTTTAGTAACAACGGGGTATGTAAATAATGTTCAAGTTGAAGTAGATACTGGCAGTGATGTTGATGAAACGTATGAATCAAATAATGTTATTATGTTTACATCAATACCTGTAACTATAATTTAATTTTTTTATTTTATTTTTCTTTTATTATTTCTTTTTTTTAAATTCATTTTTAAATTATTCTACTTGTAATATTTATTTCTTTAAGAATATTTTTGTCATGAATACTTAAAAGAGAATTGGGGAATATACATTTTATGAGTGTTTCTGATGTTGTTTCGGAAGTAGTTGAAACAAGAATTTCTCTTGTTCCTACTCGTGTATCATCTATAGAAGCAATTTCTTCAGATGCAGCATTAAGTTATGTTCCAGGTTTTGATATGCAAGGATATGGGAATGCAGATCCTAAATATTGGCTGATGACAAGAGAAGGGCTTCGTATAGTTTTTGGAATTACTGGATTAGTTGAATCAATTTCTACAGTAAGTGGAAATTCAGTAATATCATTGTTAAGTAGACCTAACGCGTATGGTAAATTTCAGTGAGCAGAAGGTGCGCCATCACTGGAAGATATGTTGGATGCGGCATATACAACAGTTTCTAAACTAAAATTTAATCAAGCTCAATTAAGAGAAGTTTTTGAATGGAGAGCACAGCGTGTACTAGCGAGGTTTGCAGATTTTTCTATGTTATACGGGGATAATGATATTGTTCCAGAATATGCTGATACAATGGTTGTTGTTCGTGTTTCAGAAGGTTGTCCAAGAAGATGTATTTATTGTCCAGAACCTGGGAAATTTAAATTGTACAATGAACAAAAAGTAAGAGAAAATATGGATTTGGCTAGGAGACTTCAAGAAAAATATCATGGTCCAGCAATTGTAATGATGGATGAAGGATTTATTAATGCTTCAGATGTTTTATGGCATCACTTAAAAAGCGGTGGTGTTGATCCTCTAAGGATAGTTCAGTTGTTTAAAAAAACATTTCCAGAACTAAGAAAAATATACAGTTTTGTAGGAGTTCCAAATTTTAATCAAATTTCTAGGGATGATAAACATTATCTTGATGCTCTATTTAATTACGACGCAATTAATCGTGTGCTTATTGGAATTGAAACTTGTGACGATGATACGTCTAGATTTTTGGGAAAAAATGAATCCAGAGAAGAGAAGGTTTATGCCTTAAGAACGTTGGCAAGTATGGGCCAAAGTCATGGTGTTAAAGTAAAAGCGATTATTCAAATAGGGATGACTGGTAAAGGATTTTATTTCCAAGATAGTTTTATTTCAAGTAGAACAGCATTAGAAAGAACTGCTAAATCATTATATGATGCATCATCATCTTCTACATATAAAAGACCTTTTTATGTTTTAATTTCACGATATGTTCCAGTACAAAGAACACTATTAACAATGATGCATAAAAATGGGAGAATTGTCCCTTATGACACTTCTCAGGGAGTAGAAGAAGATGTGCATTTTTTTATTACTACTTTAAAAAAAATGGATGTTCAAGGGAGAATAAGAATAGAGGATCATTATCAAGTAGCTTTACAAGAATAATTTCAATTTATTACTTGCAATTTCTTATTTATGGTTCACTACTTAGTTAATACGAATATTTATAACCTAATTTAACCAAAAAAAAGCCATGCAAGAGAATCAGATGCCTTTAATTAGTTTTCAGAACGTTTATAAGAAAATAGAGGGTAGTCTTATTCTGAAAAATATTTCTTTAGATATTTATCCTCATGAAATATTTGGAGTAATAGGTGCAAGTGGCGCAGGTAAAACAACTCTTTTAAGATGTCTTATTGGTTTTTATAAAATTAATTCAGGAACTATTTTACATGATGGTAAAGATATTTCAAAAAACCAGTTAATTATAAGACAGCTTTTTGGTTTTGGAAGTCAAGATAATTGTTTTTATGAAAAGCTAACCTTACTAGAAAATCTTCGTTATTTTGGTAAATTATATGGTCTTTCAGATTCAGTTGTTCGTGAACGCGCAGAAAATCTTCTAGGGCTTGTTGAACTAAGTGAGGTAAAAAATACTTTTGCAAAAAATTTGTCCGGTGGAATGAAACGGCGTCTTGATCTTGCATGTTCTCTTATTCATTCTCCACAAATTCTTATTTTAGATGAGCCAACAGCAGGTCTTGATCCAACATTACGAAAACACATGTGGGAGTTGATTACAAAGATAAATAAAACAGGAACAACAATAATTGTATCAAGTCATTTATTAAGTGAAATTGGTCATTTTTGTTCACGTATAGGCATTATCAATCGTGGTGAGCTTCTTAAAGTAGGGCCTCCAGATGAATTAAAAGATTTATATAGTAGAGATGAAGAAATTCATCTTGAAACATTTCCTGGAAATTACCAAAAAATTACAGAAGAAATAAAGCGAGAGCAATTGCCTGTTAATTACATTACAAATCATGAGCATAAACTTGTTGCGTATACTCCTCAGGCAGAGTTTGTATTACATAAAATTCTTATAATTCTTGAAACAATGCACGAGCGTCTTCTTGACGTTCATGTTGATAAGCCAAGTTTAAACGAAGTGTTTGAAGCATTGACAGAAAAACAGAAAATAACAGGTATGAGTGAAGATGCATTGATGGAATATATTAAACAGGCATTATCTAAGGGATATACAAAAGATCAGGTGAAAAAAGTATTGCTAGGGCAACAATGGCCAGAAAATGTCGTTAACGCTGCAATAATCAAATTAAAATGAATATACTCGCATACATAAAAATGATCATTGAGATGATCAAAAAGAATTTCCGTGTTTTAATTAGGTCTCGCTCTTCTGCATTAGTTATTTTACTTGGTCCATTTTTTATCATTTTTCTCATTGGTGCTGCATTTAACACTACAAGTCTTCATAATATCAGGGTAGGAATTTATACTGCTGAAGAAAATGAAGTGCTTGATGAAATTTTAACTAGTCTTTCAGATAATGAATTTATTGTTGTTCGTTCTGAAACAGAAGAAGACTGTGTTAATCTTGTGAAAAGTGGCGGTGCTCATTTGTGTATGAGTTTTCCAGGAAGTATGAGTGAAGATTCTGTTGCACGAGAAATTATATTCCATGTTGATTATAGTAAGGTAAATTTGGTATTTACAATTTTAAATGTTATTTCGGGGGAAGTTGATCAAATTTCTAATGATCTGAGTGTAGAATATACAAAAATGATTATTGAACAAATGAATAGTACTGCTGCGCAGATTAAAGAAAAAAGTGTCATGATAGCAGACCTTGCGAATAATGCGCAAGAAATGAAATTAAATTTAGAGTTATTATCATCAGAATTAAAAGGAATAGAAGTTAGCAGTAGTGAGTTTGGGTTATCAGATGTTGATTCATATCTTGCAGAAAGTAATTCTCAATTAGATGAATTTAGTAGCATCACTTCTCAAACAACAAGTTCTGGTCAAGAAATTATAGGGGGTTTTGAAACGTATATTGATTCGTTTGAAGCAGAATTAGAAAGTCAAGTAAGTGATATTGAAGAGTTTCAATCAACAGTAAATACATATGCTACTATTGCATGTAGTGTTGATTATAGTACTATCAGTGGCTTATCATTTGATCCTTGTTCGGATTTAACATCTATTCAGGCATCATTGGAAAGTGCAGTAACCCAGGCAGATGAACTTGGTGAACAATTTGATGATATTAGGGATCAGTTAGATGATGTCAATTCACAATTAGCAACAGCAGAATCACAGCAGGCAGAAATTCTTTCTGCTGCACAAACAAATTTAGAATCACTGCAAAGTCAGTTAGAATCAAGTGCGTTAAAGATTGATGAGATGGGTGCAGAAAAAGATTCTATCACAACACAGCTTGATGCATTAGTCACAACTTTAGATGAAAACATAGCAATGATAAGCACTGTGGAACAAAGTATTAGTTCTATGAGTGATGCACTTGCCAATGGAGAATTTGGAAATGCAGAAGATATTGTAAATCCTATTTTGACAAAAATAAAACCAATTCTTGAAAAAAAATCATATTTAGATTATACTATGCCTGCATTGGTAGTATTGATTATTATGTTTATGAGTATTTTACTTTCATCAACTATTGTTATGACTGAAAAGGAATCCAGGTCATATTTTAGAAATTATATTGCTCCTATCCCAGATTATTCGTTTTTAATTAGTATTTTCATTACAAATTTGATTGTGGTATTTATTCAGGCAGCAATTATGCTTGTTATTGCTCAACTTGCATTTAATGTGTCTGTATTTGCAAATCTTCACAATATTCTCATTGCAGTTCTTGTTATTTCATCTATTTTCATAATGATCGGTATGTGTATTGGATATCTTTTTGTTTCTGAGGAGACAGCAACATTAGCGTCAATCTCTCTTGCAAGCATATTTTTGCTGTTTTCCTCATTCTTAATTCCATTAGAAAGTTTATCTGAAACTATTGGATCAGTTGCGCAGTATAATCCATTTGTGCTTAGTGAAGCAGTGTTGCGTCAATTAATTATATTTGGAAATAATTTATCTTTATCAGATGAATTTTTATTGTTGGTGTTGTATGTTATTGTTCTTGGTACATTAGTGTACATTGCTGAATTAATAGACAAGAGAAGATTGCATTAATTATTATTAATTATTTTATTCTTTTTATTATTAATTTAATATTAACGAAAAAGAGGGTTTACTTGTGGTAAACATCTGCACTGATAGTTTAATCTATCTGCTGCAATAAGATTATACACTTCTGCTCGTAATGCATACGCAGTAAGAGTTACATTATATCCTAATTGTTTTGAAATATAACTCGATATCATTATTCTATCTCGAGTTGGTAATTCTTTTTCAACATCTGTAATTGAAGTTGTTGTTTGGATATATCCTGTTTGTGGTTTCGTTTTTCTTAACAATTTTTTCCAATGATCATCAAGTTTTTCAATGCGCATCATCCATAATGCTGTTGAAGGAATTGTATCTAAAGAATCATACTGTACAAATTTAACTCTGTCTGGAACTAATGCTTGTTGAACATAAACACGCATTTCCTCATAAGATGGAACAGGGTCTTCTCTAGATTCTTCATGAAGTATTCTTGCTATTATTTGAGATAACCCACAACTCACAAGAGATTGTTCTATTTGTTTTTTATCTTCTTCAGTAATACTTCCTAATAATAATTTATTAACAACAGGTTCACGGGTGAATCCATACATTTTTTCAAATCCGTATAACAAACGTAGTATTTCTCTTGATTGTGAGGGAGACAATCCTTTATTGTTTAAGCAAGGATCATATTCTTTTGCGTATTTACAAAAGTATCGTGCGACTTTTTCAATGCGCTCTTCATGGCCTGAAAGCGCTTGTTCTATACTTACTATTTGTCCATGTTCAGGAAGAATTGATTGGAATGTATTGTGCAAAGACCAATCAACAATAACATCTAATGGAATCATAAATAGAAAGAAAAGAATAAAGATTTAAAAAATTAACCCACATAATTCATTTGTTTTTCTTTGACTTGTTCTGTGGCAACTTTACTTTGTTCCATGATTTCTTTGAGTTTCTTTTCAAATTTTTCTGCTGTTTGTATCAGAGGTTTCGGATCTATTTTCAAGCCAATATATTTGTCGAGAACTTCAATAATTTTTGATGCTGCTTTGCTATCAGGTAATTTTGAATGTGTATCTGCAAACAATGCAACAAAATCAATTTTTGTTTTAAGCATTAATGCTGATGTGACTCCAATGATAATTCCTTCTTGCAATGGATTAACTCCTAATTTTTTTAATTGATCTTTCTTTTTTTGTGAAGTTGCATAGTAAAAAACCTGAGATTCTTCTGATTCCCCAGCTGCACCAACACCTTCGACGGTGATGATTTCTTTTGCCGTGAGTTGTTTTGCAATTTCTTGGATGTAATCTGCAATAAGCCATTCGACGCCAGCAGTTCCAGAAATAGCATGGACGACGACAATATTATACTCTTTGTTGTAATAAAGTCCGATAGGTGGAATAAATTTTCCATCATGGACAACAACAGTTGCAGGCATTTCTTCAAGCCAAAAACTGCCGATACATTCGCATTTCAAATGTTGTAGCAGGTATTCAGTGGTTATTGTTCCCACAAGGCCAAATCCAGGAAAGCCTTCAATGAGTGTAACATTTTTAGGTTTTTTGGTTAATTGTATTTGCATCATAGTTCTTTTTTGTTGACGAAGGTATATAAAGCTTGCTGTTTTGGATTAAATCTTGTTTTTTAATATTATTTGATAAATCCTTATAATAATTTAAATGTCCTTCTTTTTTTTACTGTTTATATAAATCCATCTAAAAATATATAAATGAGCTTTAACATCTTTCTGAACATGAAAAGAAAAGTTATTCAAATTGCTGAATCAACGCAACTTGTTTCTTTACCTCGATTATGGGCAAAAAAATATAATATCAAAAAAGGAGAAGAATTAGAAGTTACTATTAAAGATAATATTCTTGAAATTTCTACAGAAACGAAAGATCAACTAAGTGAAATAGTTATAGATATTACTGATTTAGATAGGACCTCAGTTTTTTATGCATTACGAAGTGCATACAGGAGAGGGTATGATATCATTAAAGTTAAATTTAATAATAAAACAACAATTCATTACAGGACTGGAGAAAAAGTATTGGTATCAACACTTCTTAATCAAGAACTCCAGCGATGGGTTGGCATGCAGATTATTGAACAAAAAGAAAATTATTTTGTGTATAAGGGCATTTCAAAACCTTCTTTTGAAGAATTTGATTTAATGTTACGAAGATCATTTTTATTATTGATGGATGCCTGTGATGAATTTGTCAAAGCAGTTGGAGAAAAAGATGCATTGACTTTAGGTGCAATGGATGAAAAATTTTTTAATATTCTTATTTTTATTACATACTGTCAGCGATTATTAAATAAAATTGGTTATTCAGAGAAGTATAAAAATTCATTATTGTATGTTATTCTTCAGAATCTCAATAAAGTTGGAGACATATTACGATATGGTGCTCGAGATGCAATGAAATTGCCAAAAACAAATCAAAAAACTATCAATATTCTTAAAGATATTTTTGGGACAGTACGAATTTATTATGATTTGTACTATAAATTTGATTTTACAAAATTTACCCAAATTTATAAAATTAGAGATAATATTCTTAGAGATATAGAATCAGTGAAAAAAACAGTTTCTGTTGAAGAATTAATGTTATTAGTGTATTGCAGACAAGTATTGGAAATTATGGTACATAATTTAGAAGCAACAGCGACATTTTATTTAGAAGAGAAAAAAATTATTTAACGATAAATAAACGAAATTTGGTAGTATTCTCTAGGTTTAATTAAACTAGGATGTAATCTGTCTGTTAATCCATATTGTATTCCTGTAACAACATCTCCATCTGTAACAAATTGAGGTCTTACTTTAAATCTTTCTTCTATAACATAACTTAAAAATCCTAATGTATGAAAATCACAACTAGATTGTGAATGTCGAATTTCTTGTGCGGAAATTGGTTTTGCACCAGCAGGTACTAAATAAACAAAAATTCTTCCATCATCTTGTTTACACACTGATTCTATTCTTGTTCTTCTGAGAGTGTCATTTACATAACCCTTTTCTACATCTACTAAGCGACAATAATTCTTTACAGCTTTTTGTTTTTCACTTCCATGAATCCCCTGTTGTAATAATTCTGCATTAGGGTTTAAAGTATAACCAACAGTGGCTCCCATTAAAGAAGTTATAAATTGATTATGTACACTACCAATATCTTGGTGAGGTGGCATTTTTTTAGTAATCCAAGCTCTGTAAAATCTGTTGATTCGCAATGCAATGTCTTTAGGAGTAGTATGTTCGGGTCTTTCTCTATAAAGCCATGCTCGTATATCTTCTGAAGAAGCAGTGTTATTAATGAACGTTGCATCATAAAATTTTTGTCGTTCATCAAAATCTGTTATTCGTTGTAATGTATAATCTAATAACTCGCGAATACGTGTTTGTTGTACTAGTGTAGCTGTATTAGGTTTAAATGAAACAGGAAATTCTTCTGTTAAAATTAATCTATCAATTATTCTTTGTTCTAATGTTTGTATAGAAGAAGGATCCATAGTAATATTTACATTTAATAAATGTGGGAGTGTTTCATTGTTTGTTAATAATCCATCTATGCCTTTTAAACCAACAGTAGTAAGCACTGGAACTCCGCGCAGAGGGAAAGTTGATCTTCGAAATCCATAAACTACATCTGCTTCTTGATACCCGTGAACAAGAGGTTGACTTGTGAGTTCGTCTAATGAAACTGGTTGTACACTTGGAGTTAATGCGTGTGCTTCACCTGCTCGTCTATTTCGCCATGCAGCGAGGTAAGGTACACAGGCATAATGGCCAATTGATTCAAGTTCTCTGATAATAGTTGTTTTTCCACCGTTTCTCACACCAACTATGTGAAGAACAGGTCTTTCAAAAATTGCTGCAGGAGCTTCTACTAAAGCAAGACCATTTGGTTGAAGAAATTGTGCTTGAGCGGGTGTTGTCATTTTCGAGTTCTACATCTCTTTAATTGTTATGAAAGTCACACCTTTATAATAGTTAAAAGATGCATGATGGAGAAATCCATTTTGATTTATAAAGATTACCACATTTTTGAGGAATACATTTATATACGCTTATTATCACACAATCCACACTTTATCATCAATTATGGTAACTAAAACCTCTGTTTCTTCAGTTGCGATTGGGTTTTCAACAGCAACACTTTGAAAGGTTTCAGGATGTATGATTTCAAGGTGGGGATATTTTTTGGCAATGTGCACTTTTTTGAATTCATCAATGATCTCTGTAATGTTTTCAGTGTCTTCAATGTTGACATTTTTTCTCACTTTCAAATCAAAAGCAGTCAAATGTTTTCCTATTCGTATGATTTGCAGTACTTTTTCTTTATACACGATGACAGAGCCTTTTTGATATTTAGGTAATCGTACACTTGCATTGACTCGATAAATCTCTTTGCTGGTTTGTCTATTTTTGCTGTATAATTCAGCATGTGTTTTTGTTGTTGCACCAAATACTGTTGCAAGTTTATTCATAATTCCAGGTAAATATTGTTGCTTTGTGTAATAATAGTCAAAGCCATTTGTCACTTCTTCTCTTTTTGTGATAAAAACATTTTTCTTTTCAGCAATGCGTGCATCGTCCATAATAAACACATCTGCTTTTTCAAGAACGTTTTTGTTTTCTCCGCGTAATTGTAGTATTCCTTCAAAATATTCTGTCTTTAGTTTACCGCATCTGTCGCAAACTATTTTTTTTATTCGTACAGGGAATTCAAATTCCTCTAACAATTTTTGGCCATCGATTGTTGTTTCAGTTTTGAGGAGTGCAATCCCTGTTTCAATAATTCCTTCAGTAATCATATTTTGAAATTCAATATCAATAGCGTCTGGCTGTGTAAGAAATTGACAATGTGCAAGAACACTTTCTTGTAATGCTCCTGGCTTTGCAGGTTTCCATAATTTTTGGTATTTGTAAGAGCTGCAATGAAGACAAATAAGAAGAGTATGTTCTGTGTATGATTTCAAAACACTATGTTTTTTTTGAAAACAATCACTACAAAGAACGCTGTCTTTTTGAGTTACTTCTTTTCCACATTGAATGCATTTCATTGGAGTACCTTTTTGAGTATATCATTTATTTTTTTACCGTCAGCTTTGCCGCGTAATTCTTTCATGGCAATCCCCATTACTGTTCCAAGCGGAGCGCCTTTATTTTCTATTGCAATTTTTTTTAATATTTTTTCAACATCTGTATCAGACATGCCTTTATACTGTGAAAAATTAATAGAACCTGTTTTTGCAATTTCTACAAGGACATCATCCAATGCTTCTTTGGGTAAATCTCCCGTATTAAGGTGTACAAACACTTCTTCTAATTGTAAAGGAGTTATTTTTTCAGTATCAACAGCATATTTTCTTTTCAGTTCACGTAATTTTGGAAGCATTGTTTCTGCAATAAATGCTGGTTTTAAGGTAGTAAATGTTGAAATAAATTTTTCAAATAATTCAGCCTTGCCTGATTTTGTAATTAAATCAGCAAGATCTTTTGATAATCCAAGTTTCATGAAATCTGATGCACTTTCTTCAAGCAATTTAGGTAATTTCAAATGTTTAAAATTTGGGATAATTGGCAGTATATCCGTTTCTGGATACATACGTGCTGCTCCGGGCATTGGTCGCATAAAAACAGTTGTGCCATCTTCTTGTGCATTACGAACTTCTCGTAGAACTCCTTTTTGTACAGCCATTGCTCGTTTGTATACAGTATCAAGAGCTTGTAATACTTTCATTTTTTGGTCAGCAATGATTACAAATCCATCTTTTGTGTTACATCCTAATTGTTTTTTTAATGCATCAACATCTTTTTGTTCAATTCCGTATTTTGGGAGTTCATCACTATGAAATAAACCCCCAACACCAGCTGCTGCTTTTGCATAACTTGATAATTCTGTTCCAAGGCGTTTACCTGGCATTAGTTCTTTGCCGAGTAAGCCTCCAAAATTTTCAAGGCGAAGACCATATATAACTCCATTATTATTTAATGTAGTTTGTACAATCTTTGATGTGCATGATGTAAGAATCTGCGTGACATCAATAAACTCTTTGTCAATCATAAATGTGCCTAATGTTTTCTGTATTTCAACGAGCTTTTGTTGTCGTTGCATTTCATATGTAACAAGTGTTGGCAGCATTTTCAAGTCTTGTGCTCCTTTAACTTCAACACGTGTGCCGTCAGGAATAGAAACGTTTACGTCTTGTCGTATTGTTCCTAACCCACGTTTTACTTTTCCAGTTGAACGAAGGATCATACCTATTTTTTCAGCAACTTTTTGTGCAAGTTCAGGATTATCAATAGACGCGTCTGTTGCAATTTCAATAAGCGGGATTCCAAGTCTGGATAAATCATATGAATCATATTCTTGTTTTCGCTCTATAATTTTTGCAGAATCTTCTTCCAGACAAATACTATCAATCCCTATTTTTCTTCCATCAACTTCTATAAACCCGTTAATCGCAATGAGAGCAGTGCGTTGAAATCCAGTTGTGTTTGAGCCGTCAACAACAGTTTTTCGCATAAAATGAATTTCATCAGCTATTTCTGCGTGTAATAATTGAGCAACAATAAGAACAACATCAAGGGCTTCAGAATTAATGTGCGTTGGTGGTTTTTCATCAATATCGATAAGGCAGTTATATTTATCATAGTAATGATAATAAAATGTTTTTAGTTTTTGCTGTTCATGTGCAGCAGCAATGTCTAATTCTCCAGTTTCTCCTGCAACTGCGCGAAGCTCCCGCTTAATTATATTGGTTGTTTTTTCATCTTCTTGTGCAAGCTCTGCAGGACAATCACAGAATAGTTTTCTGCCAGCGACTTGCTGATGAATTTCTAAACCTATTTTAAGGCCTTTCATATAGACAAAAAGAAGCCTGCTTTCTTATAAAGTTTGTTGAACATAATCTGTTACCCCTAACAAAAAGTAAACTTTATAAAGGGGTAAGAGTTCCAAAAAACTATGGTAAACGTAACATCAATATTAGGTATGACTTTCTTTGGAAACACATTGCTTCAATATTTTATTTTTTTTGGGATTTTGGCAGGAGCAGCAATTATAGGAAAAATAGCATATTATATTACAAAAAATTTCGTAAAAATTTTTACTGCAAAAACAAAAACAGTTTTAGATGATATGCTTATTGAAGTTGCAGAATATCCAGCAATTTTTCTTATATTTATAATTGGATTTTATATTGCATATAAATCATTAACTCTTTCAGAAAATGCAGAAGCAACTTTTTTTAATATTCTTATGGTTATGTTTATTGTTAATCTTACCTGGTTCTTTACACGATTATTAGATGGTGTTATCAAATATTATCTTATTCCATTTAGTGAAACAACAAATACTGACATGGATGATGCATTAATCCCCATTATACGTCCAGTTGGAAAAGTAATGTTAGTTCTTATTTCAGCAATTATTGTTTTGGATAAATTTGGATACAATGTTACTTCTCTTGTTGCAGGTCTTGGTATTGGTGGTCTTGCAATTGCATTAGCTGCTCAGGAAACCTTAAGCAATGTTTTTGGCGGAGTTACATTATTAACAGATCGACCTTTTGCATTAGGTGATAGAGTTCGTCTTTCAAATAAAGAAGGATTCGTCAAAGAAATAGGAATCCGCTCAACAAAAATTACTACTATGGATGGTTCAGAATTAGTTATTCCTAACGCTGTTGTTTCAAAAGATATTATTGAGAATGTTACACGAGAAAAAGAAAGAAGAATTAAATTGACCTTGGGTCTTGTCTATAATACTTCAAGTAAAAAATTAGACAAAGCAATTCAATTAGTAAAACAGATTGTTGAAGCTGAAGAAGGGATTACAAAAAAGAAGTGCGATGTATTTTTTGATGAATTTGCATCTTCTTCATTGAATCTTGTTGTAACTTATTGGATTAAAGACTTAACACAAATTTTTAAAGTAAAAAATGATATTAATTTTAAAATAAAAGAAGCATTTGAAAAAGAAAAGATTGAATTTGCATTCCCAACGCAGACAATTTACACAAAGAAAGAATAATAAAAAATAATCCGTTTTTATTTTTTACTTTTTTTAATCCATTTTTAGTATGGTTTTAATCAAATTTTTCAATAAAGATAAATATGACTTCATCTTATAATTTTAAAATGGACGTCAAATTGAAGTTTGTCATTGCTATTCTGGCAGTAATTATTAGTTTAGTTCTTGGTGCATACACAAAAGTGATGATGATATTAAATTTTAATGATCCATTTAAGTTTTGGTTGAATCTTATTTTATATGTTATCAGTTGGTTAATGGTTTTTGTTGCAGCATTTTTTGTTGGTAAAGAAATGATCAAGGTTGCTGACGATTATATTAAAGGAAAATTGCAGGAAACATATACTGCAACAGTTAATTTTCAGAAGAAAGGACAGGAAGAAGTCAAAAAATTTACCAAAAAAGGATATAATTTTACTGCACGTCACATATCTAATACTGCAAAAAAAGGATTTCATACCTCAAAAAAAATTCATAAAAAAACAAAAAAGATACATAAAAAGTTATTAAAACTTTAAGATGTTGGGCAGGATGCAAGACCAACAGTAACATCTGACATCTCATCAAGGTGGTAAAATTCTATTGAAGAATAATCAAACAAGGGGCTGTCAGAGCCGGTGAGATCGCTAAGAGCACCTGTTGCGCTGACGATATAATATATTGGATTACTTCCATCAGCTTGACATTGATTTGAAATTCTGAACATGTAATCTACATAACTATAATCATATTCATCTACTGATGAAACATGTTCTGGGAGATATACTGTTTGTATGCCACAGCAGTTACTTGATACTGCATCTATTCCTGCAAATCGTCCTAAAAAGCTTGGTGCTTCTTCGTTAAAAACAAATGTTTGTTCAGATAGATGTCTGTACATATCTTCTTCATCAAAATCTTCGCTGACATTT
>JBAZCJ010000010.1:0-21033 GCA_041671005.1 Candidatus Woesearchaeota archaeon
ATTTTAAACGATAACAAAAAGAAATTTAATGATTAAAATTCTACAAAAGATTAGAAATATCAGCGTAATATGAAGAATTTGTAGTTACGTATCCATATGCATATTGATTATTAGGAAGACCATATATTATTCCTATACTTTGAGTTGCGGGGTCAGGATTATTAATTAAACAAGAACCTTCTGTAAGAGTTATAGAATCTGTTATATCCCGTGCTAAATATTTTGTTTCTGCTACAAGACATTTCTGTGCTACATTATCAACAGAAGTTTCTTTTGAACCTCCGACAAAAGATGCCAAACTATATCCTAAAGTACCAGCGGTTAAAAAACCAAGTAACAAAACTCCAGTTGTTCTAATTGGATCTATTCTGAATGCATCTTTTAACGTTGTTCTAAGGATTACCATATCGAGAAGAATGTAAACGTGATTTATAAATATTTAGAGATTTATTTGAATAATGTTAATATTAATTTTATATGATATTAAGTAAACAGGAGTCCAAAAATCGACTGTCTATCTATATACCCATAAGAAAACTAGCCCCAGGCGGATTCGAACCGCCGTCACCGGATATCTCCTTTGAAACCCAGAGTCCAGTATGATTGACCGCTACACTATGGGGCTGAATAAAGAATGAAAAATGACATTCATTTTTAAACATTATCCTTTTGTTTGTTTTAGATATTCGAAAGATTTCAAAAGAACAATAATTTGAATAAATAGAAAAATTAAAAAATATAGATTAAACAAGAGAAATAAATCCCTCGTTAATCCAAAGTAATTTTTAATGCAATAAAATGTAACTATTCTTTTTTTACATTAACTGCTTTAAGGCCTTTATCTCCTTGTTCGACATCAAATGTAACTGTGTCTTTATCGTGTAAAGTAACGCCTTCTGCAAGTGCTAATTTATGCACAAAAACATCTTTTCCATCTTCACCAGTAATAAATCCAAATCCTTTTGCTTCGTTAAAAAATTTTACAGTTCCTTTCATTTTTTTAGCTCCTTGTTTTACTCAATCTTATTTTCAGAAACAGTCTAAGGCTCTTATCCAAAAATTAATCGACAAAGAGTAACAGTTCTGATATAGGATAGAAAATATTCTTACTTTTTAAATGCTTCTATTAAAAAAGAGAAACTCCCCCTTGTTTGGTAATTAAACCGATTTTTATCAATATTTTTAAGAAATAGCCCCGGGCGGATTGTCACAATGGTTACGGTCATTGGACCCAAAAGCGTGAATATTGTTTCACTTCGTTCAACAATACACTTAAAAAAAATTAAGAAATAGCCCCGGGCGGATTCGAACCGCCGTCACCGGATCCAAAGTCCAGTATGATTGACCGCTACACTACGGGGCTGTAATACCATTCAAGGATTACGAGCTATATTTAAAGTTTTATGTTATTCTCTATTTGAATATTTTTTATTTTAATTCATTATAAACAAATCTCCTCAACTTTTTTAAACAACCAATAATAACAATAAGTTCATGTCCCTGTGGCGCAGCCTGGATTAGCGCAACTGCCTCCTATTACAAAAGAAGAGAGCAGTAGGTCCCGTGTTCAAATCACGGCGGGGACGTATACATTCAATACCGTGATTTAAAACACACAAAAAATCAAAGAATTTTTTGGTGGAACGCTCGAGCAAAGCTCTCGGTTCAATCACGACGAAGACGTATTTTAATCAATAAGAAGCATATCTAAATTTTTATATTGAGGATAATTATTTTGAATATTAATTTCTCGTGCTCTTTTGAATTCTGCATCAGTTGGCTGCCTGCTCATTCCATCTATAAAACCGCATTTATTACATTGGCCATAATCTGGCACATCATTCTGACAATAATTACATTTTTTCATAACCATGTATTCTTGAATCATTATGCGGTATTTAAATCTTATGGAAGAATTTATAAGCCACTTCTGCTCAGAAAACTGCATGGGAATGAGCATTAAGCTAAAAATTATTCTTATCTCTATGACCTTAGTAATTGCCTTTACGTTTATCATTAGTTATTACATGGCATATTTAGAAAATGAAGGAAAGATTCCTGCAAACAGCGCCATTGGACAGGTTATGATGCATCCTGATTTTATGATAGTCTACTGCTTTGCATTATTAGTATGTCTTATCATTGTTATTGCATTTTCATATACTTTACTTGGTCCGATTGATAAACTCATAATTGGAACACAATTAGTTGGAGAAGGAAATCTTGATTATCAGATAAAAAAACATAGTAATGACGAAATTGGAAGATTAGTAGAAGCATTTAACGAAATGATACGCAAACTGCGTACTTCTATTGAAAAAGAAACAAAATCAACAGAAAAAGCAATTTTAGAAAAAACAAAAGCAGAATTAATTATTGATAGTATGGCAGATGGAGTTATTGTTACAAATAAAAATTACGAAGTCGTATTATTTAACCGAGCTGCAGAACGAATATTTGAACTTCCTGTATCAAAAATACTTGGCAAAAATATATTACATATGACTCAAAGTGGCATTGCCAACATTTTCTATGACCTCTTTGAAGATGAAGATTTTTTTCATAAGAAAAATAGAGTAGTTGTAAAAGAGTTTGAATCAAAAAATCCAAAAAGAATGCTCAAGGCAACAATCGGACCATTAAAACAAGAAGGATCGCAAAAAGAAGCAGGCAGCGTTATTGTCATTGAAGATATTACTAAAATGAAAGAAATTGAAAATATGAAAACTGAATTTGTTAGTATTGTAAGCCATGAACTAAGGACACCATTAACAAGTATGCGTGGCTATGCAGAACTACTGCAAGCAGGAAAACTGGGTCAACTATCAGAGCAACAACAAAAAGCAACAGATATCATTACTGCAGAAACAAGACGATTAACACATTTAGTCAATGAAATATTAGATTTATCAAAGTTAGAAGCAGGAAAAACAAATCTTAATTTAGAAGATACTACAATAGAAGAATGTATTGATCATTCTCCTGCACTTCATATGATTAAAGAAAAAGAAATTGAGTTTAAAAAAGTAATTCCCGAAAACTGTAGAATTATGATTGACAAAAATAAAATAACACAAGTGTTTACAAATTTACTCAGCAATGCAGCAAAATTTACGCCAAAACATGGAAAGATTATAGTAAAAATTACTGAAAGAAAAGATTCATTACTTATTGCAGTTACAGATTCAGGAATAGGAATCGCAAAAAAACATATCCCTCATTTATTTGATAAATTTTATCAAGTTGAATCCCATTTAAGACGACAACAAGGAGGCACTGGCCTTGGCCTACCAATAGTAAAAGAAATAGTTTCATTACATGGCGGTCTTGTTACTGTTGATAGCAAACCAAAAAAAAGTACCACACTCAGTTTTACGCTTTCTAAAAATTTAGGTAATGAAAAGAAAGAAGATAATAAAAATATCAAATTAATACAAAGCAGTATCTTAAAAGTCTAAAGTTGTCATCACAAGGTTATATTTTTAGTTACTTTTACTCCTTGATTTTCAGAAAACTATATTAACAGTACATAAATTAATATTATCATGCTCAGGGAAGTTAAACCTAAAAAAATACGACTCGGCGCTATGTTTAACGGCGATAAAGAATCAATTTGTGCATTACATATTGCAACAGCATTTGACTGGGATATTGCCTGCCTTATGACTATACAAAACACTTCTGACGTAAATAATATCACTCAATATCAAGCACAGGCAATGAAACTTCCTTTAATTATTGAACAATCTTCAGGAGAATCGTTAGCAGATATGTATGAAGCAATAAAAAAAGCAAAAGAACAATATCAAATTACAGGAATTATTGCTGCAGGATCTTATGAAACCCTCAACAAAATATGTAAAGAATTACAAATACGAATGTTTGCACCACTTTGGAAAAAAGATCAAACACAACTTCTAAAAGAAATGATTGAATATGGAATGGAAATACAAGTATGTGAAGTTACAGCAGAAAGTCTTGGAGAGCAATGGTTAGGAAGAAAGATTGATATGAAAGCCTACAATGAGCTTGTACAATTACAGTATAAAATTGGGTTTAATCCTGCAGGAGAATCCGGAGAATACAAATCTATTGTGTTGTACTGTCCACATTTATTTCAAAAAAAATTAATAGTAAAAAAAGCAGAAAAACATATGGAATCTGAATGTAAAGGGAGGTATACAATTCAAGAGGTTGCAGTAGCATGATAATCGCAAATTGGAAAATGAATATGACTGCAGCAAGCACAAGGTTATTTCTTGAAAAATTTAATCCTCAAAAAGAATGCATTATTTGTGCACCATATACAATTCTCCCGTTATTACATAATCAAAATAATCCTAATATCAAAATTGGCGCACAAAATCTATTTTATGAACCAAATGGAGCATATACTGGAGAAATTTCTCCTGCAATGATAAAAGAATATGCTGAATATGTTATTATTGGCCATAACGAAAGAAGAAAAATATTCAATGAAACTGATGAAATAATTCATAAAAAATTACGTGCAGCACAAACATATAAATTAATCCCAATTTTATGTATCAACTACATTAATCAACTTAACTCCTTGAATACTTTAACATTTGACATATTATACATTGCCTATGAACCTATTGAAAGTATAGGAACAGGTAATGCCACAGACCCAAATATCATAAACACAATTCTTAAAAAAATAAGAACTATAACTGAAAAAAACGCAAAAAGATTATTTCTCCTCTATGGCGGCAGCATAACAAGCACAAATGCAAAATCGTATCTTCAACAACCAGAAATAAATGGATTATTAGTTGGTAATACAAGTCTTAATCCTGAAGAATTTGAAAAAATTATTCTGGAACAATAACATATAATTTCTTTGTAGGCCCATATTGTGTAGACCCAGACATCCCGCAATAATTTCCTGTACAAATTTTAAATGTGAATCCATAAGTTCCATCAGGAGCATCATCAGGAACTGTAATAAAAACAGTAACAACATCACTTTTTCTATTTTCAAGTGTAATAGAACCTACAGGTAATGTTATCCATGAAGAACAGTATGAAGCCAATTCAGTATCACATGAAATTCCACTACTTTCTGCACATAATTCAGTTTGTTCACTATCAACAGCTTCAGTACAGGTAAGAGTTGCATAAAATGTTTGAGAAGTACCAACACTGTTTAAAAGTCCAATACCTAAAATAGTATCAGTTCCTTTTTCAAGAGTATATTTATTGATTGGAAGACTAATAAGTTCCCCTGATTGACGAAGTGTTTCAAGAATATGTTCTTGTGTTTGATCATCTAATTTTGCTTTATATTCTTCTGCAGTTATAAATATATTTGTAACAAGATAAAAACCAACACCAAGAACAAGAAGAGAAAGAACAGTAATTACAATAAAATTAATAGTGAGTTCCATTGCTTTTTTATTCATGAGCGTAAGATAAAATAAGGAAAAATAAAAAGGTACTGTTTGAAATGAAATTCATTTCAAAGCTAATCCTTTCGTGATAAAAGATTTTTTATTGTTCTCCTGCTTTTATTATTTCAAATTCCTTAACAATAAGGATGGTGAATAATATTAACACAATACCGCCTGCAATAATCAAAGTAAAGCCTTTGTAAAGCAGTTCTGGAGCACGAATCATCATATATAACCCAATTGCCATGATAATAAATCCTAGCCAGAGAAATTTATCTAAAACAAGTTTCATAATTTCAAATTCTTGCTCTGAAGTCATACGTCGTTTAACTTTTCTTAAAAATGAAGGCATATTATTTTTTGTTTGTTTTTTAGTCATGAGTATCACCTTAGCTTGCTACAGTAAGTAAAAAGTTCAACGATTCATATACATTTGCTGGATCACTACTTTGAACTATTTCAAGTTTACAAATATATTTTTCACCAGTAGTCAAACCAACGTTTTCCACAATCATAGGAAATTCTGCTTCTGAACTTGGTTCAACATCAACAGGTGCTGTGACAACTGAAACTGGATATTCCCCACTTGATTCATAAGAAATTGTTTCTTTTGTAGAACTACTAATGCATCCATCAATAAGAACAGTTGCTTCAGTTTGAACTTGCCGACCACTATTATAATATTTTATTGCAAAAACCATTTGGTCTTTAGCTGGAAGAGTAAAATCACTTTTGGAACTAATTCCTACAATAGGTTTGTCAGCACTTGGATTTTCTTCTATGCTTGCAAGAATCTCATTTGCTTTAGATAAACCGCCAGTACCCATTTCACGTACTTGATCTGTAATAAAAATACCGACACCAAGCATTGCAAATGCTAAAACAAATATGATAATAGCTTCAACAGAAAGATTAAGAGCTCCTTTTTTATGCATATGACCCACCTCTGTCACAGCCTTGCTGAGACTAAGAAAATTTTTCAGATAATACAACCTAAAAAATTTCTATTTTCGTAATCATTTAGGGACACTTCCTTTATATACTTTACTATTAACAAAATAAAGGCCAGAACAAAAACATTTATAAATTAACTATTTTTCTCCAATAAACATGGCAAAATTACGAAAAGGAGTAGCATACAGACGATTAGAGCGTCCATACACACGAAAATCAAAATACAAAAACTTATCCTATGTTCGTTCTACACCAACTAATAAGGTTGTTAAATTCGACATGGGTAATTATTCAAAAAAATTCCCACATAAAGTTTTATTAGTATCAAAAGCAGATATTCAATTACGTCATAATGCAATTGAATCTGCACGAATGGCATGTATTAGAAAGTTAGAAGGAAACTTAGGAAAAAGTGATTTTAGATTTCAAGTACGAGTGTATCCCCATCATATTCTACGAGAAAATCCACTTGCAGCAGGTGCAGGTGCAGACCGTATGAGTACAGGAATGCAACGTTCTTTTGGAAAATGCATAGGTCTAGCAGCACAAGTTAGAAAAGGCAAAACAATATTTAGTGTAGATGTTGAAAAAGTAAATCTTGACATTGCTAAAAAAGCATTAAAATCTGCAAGTCACAAATTTGCATGTCAAACATCAATTACATTAGAATATTAATTTTTTAGTTTATATTTTATTTATAATTTCTTTATACACCCATCATTGCTCGTAAATCTTCTGTTGGTTCCCACATAGGTTCAAAAGTAACTTCAATAGTAACAGTTTTCAAACTTTTAATTTTACCAACTTCTTGTTTAATACTTTCTATCATCTGTGGGCCAAGTGGGCACATAATAGAAGTAAAAGTCATAACAATGTGTACAGTATCAGTTTCTTTTTTAATATCGTAAATTAACCCTAATGTCCACAAATCAATTCCTAATTCAGGATCCATAACTTTTTGTATTGCTGTAATAATTTCTTTATTATTTGGATTTGCTTCTAACTCTTCTTTACTTATTTTTCGAGAAACAATTTTTTCTTCTTTAAGATCTGGTTTAAGTTCTTGAGAAATGATAGGTTGTTTAGAATTTTCTTTTTTTTTAAATAAATTTTTTATTTTTTCTGCTATTCCTGTCATTTACAACGCCTTTCTTATCTGTTCTATTCCTTTACCCTCCTTCACAGAAACTTCTATGAGATGAGGATATTCTTTTTTAATCAGATCAAATTTAGTTTTATCAAGATCAAGTTTGTTTGCAACAACAATAATTGGCTTATCAAATTTTGCTTCAATTCTTTTAAGTAAACTCATTTGTAATTCCACTTCATACCCGCAACTTTCACTAGGATCAAAAACATAAATTATTTTTTCAGCAAGAAGTTTCACCACAAGCAATGCTTGTTTTTCAATATTATTCATTTCTTCAATATCTCTATCAAAAGTTCCCGGAGTGTCAATAAGTTGATACACTCGTGGTTCTCGTTCACAATAGCCTATGTTCAATTTTTTAGTTGTGAATGCATACGCTTTAATTTCAGGCTGTGCAGATGTGAGTGCTTTAAGAATGCTACTTTTTCCAACATTTGGATATCCTGCAATTGTGATAGTACGAATTTCAGTTTTAATATCAGGCCATGTTTTCATAATTTGACGAGTTTCATCAATCACTGCAAGATGCTTTTGCATTTGTTTCATAACAGAAGAAATCCTGCCATAAAAAGCACCTTTTTTCTTTTGCACATCTTCAAGAGTACGTGCTTTTTTGATAGCTGTAATTGTCAAATGAGCAATTTCCTTACATTGTTTTTCTGCCCAATTCATGCTTCCCAAAGCTTGCTTTGTGGTTTGATATCGTATAGTAACGTGCGCCAATTGATTATAGAAAGGTGGAAGACTGTCTAACCCTGGAAATTTCTCATGAATTGCGCGTAAATGACCACATAATACTCCTTGAACATCTCTGATTTGTTCAATTTCCATATACTGTGTATGTTTTCTTTTTGCATCTTTATCTTTTTTTAATTTAGGTTTATCAACTAACAATTTTCTCAATCTAAGTTTACCGCTCTTAAAAGCCATGTTTAAATAAGCTTGATAATTTTCTACTTTCGAAAGATTTTGGAAGTTCATAATACCAAGAAAGAAATAGGGGTATATAAGCTTAATGAAGAATACTCTCTAAACGAGATTTAAAAACAAGTACAGGATTAACTGTTGTTTCTTCTGTAGGATCATCGGGAGTAATAATATCATAACCTCTTCTAGTAGGATTATCACGATCTGGAATAATAACAGTATCTTCTTCAAGATCATCATCAGAAATATCCGGAACAGGAGTATAAATCGGAAGCCTGTTACGTTCACTTTCTTCCCTTTGACGTTTACGTCTTTGTTCTTCAATAACACCTGAATGAACTGGACTAGGAGTAGGAATTTCAATTTTTGGACTAAAATATAGTCGTACATATACCATGGTTTCTCACATAATAAGGGTATAATACCTTGCTTTTATAATTTCTTATATAAAATATATAAATGGACCATTATTCATAGATATTATGAGCGATTGGATGGAAGTTGTTGCAACAAGATATAGAAATCCTGTTTCATTAAATGAAGGAAATAGTGTATTTAGAGTAGAAGGATTTGCAGATTCTAATAGACATTTACCTGCTGTTGTTAAATATAGTAGTTCAGAACAAAGTGGAAAAAGTGCAGTAGAATACTCTAAAAGATGTTATGCAAGAGGAATTGCACCAAGAATTTATTATGTTAGTGAAATTCATGAAGGAATTGAACTTCGCATGGAAGTAGCAGATACAACTCTTGCAACAGCATTTCCTAAAACAATTGATGAAAAGTTAGATATTGCAGATTTTTTAGCAAAAGCAGGGATTGTACTAACAGAAGAAGGAATATCTCATTCAGATATAAAGCCAAGTAATATATTTTTAAGAAAAGGAAAAATATTATTAGGAGATTATGATAGTGCTCTTTCACTTAAATTATACAAGCAATTTTTAAAAGAAACAAATCTATTTTTAGGAACACATGGATACATTCCACCTGAACAATATTATCCAAACAGGTTTAGATTAACTCCATTAAACCAAATTCCTATAACCCACGATATATTCTCAACAGGAGTTGTACTCTTTTATATTACAAGTGGAATTGAACCAAAAGATATAGTAAGATATGTACAAGAATGGAATAACTTAATGACAACAGGACAATATACTAGACTCTTCAAAGAAAGACTTCCTCCTCCAAGAAAATGTCCACCTCATTTCCCAGAATTAATTGATGCATGTTTAGCAATTAATCCAAGAGAAAGACCTACATTTAGAGAAATGGAACAAATTTTAAGATCGTAAATCATTACAATTCCAACAACGATTTCTGCACTGATTTTTCATTTTTCAGTTTAGGTGCATCTTCAAGTTTTGCTTCTATATCACTATCAGATTCTAACTTTTGCTGAATTTCTTTTGCGCGAATAATAACATCAGGAGGCATGCCTGCCAATTTAGCAACATGAATTCCATAACTTTTATCAGTCCCTCCTGTAATTAATTTTCGTAAAAAAATAATGTCATCTTTATCCTCTTTAACAGCAATGTTGTAATTTTTTACCCCTGGTAATTTATCAAGTGCTGTCAATGCGTGATAATGTGTTGCAAATAATGTTTTTGCCATAATTTTGTTATTAATATATTCTGCAACACTCCAAGCAATACTTACTCCATCATAAGTAGAAGTTCCTCTGCCAATTTCGTCCATAATAACAAGTGAATGTTCAGTTGCATTATTCAAAATAGAAGCTGTTTCATTCATTTCAACCATAAATGTACTTTGGCCATGACTTAAATCATCCCGAGCACCAACCCTGCAAAATATTCTATCAACAACACTAATTGTTGCAGTTGTTGCTGGAACAAAACAGCCTATTTGAGATAATAAAACAATAAGTGCAACTTGCCGTAAAACAGTTGACTTTCCAGCCATGTTAGGACCTGTAATAATCATTGTCCTATTTTCAAGACCAATCATAATGTCATTAGAAATATAATTTTTTTCAATCCGTTCAACAACAGGATGTCTTCCGTCAGTAATTATAATATCAAAATCAGTAGTAATTTCAGGTTTACAATAATTATGTTGACGAGCAGTTTCTGCAAAACAATGCAAAACATCAATGATGGCAATAGTGTGTGCAATAGTCTGTAATTTTTCTGTCTGTTCACTAATCTGACGCACAATCTGTTGAAACAGTTCATATTCTAATAAATTAATTTTTTCTTCAGCACTAAGAATTTTTTCTTCCATCTGTTTTAATTCTTCTGTAATATATCGTTCACCATTAGCAGTAGTTTGCTTACGGATGTAATGAACAGGTACAAGACTCAAGTTTTTAGAAGTAACCTCAATAAAATAACCAAAGACTCGATTAAATCCAATTTTCAATGTTTTAATTCCTGTTTTTTCTTGTTCTTGTTGCTCTAATTTTTTAATATATGTTTTACCATTTTTACAAATATCATGTAATTCATCAAGTTCTATGTTAAATCCTTGTTTGATTATATTACCTTCCCTTATTGTAACAGGAGGATCATCTGCAATTGCTTCTTCAAGCAACTGGACTATTTCTCCAGCGGTTTCAACAGAAGAAAGACCTTTCAGCATAGAAGATTCAACGAAAAATAAAACATTTTTTATTTTTGGAACCCATGATAATGAATGTTTCAATGCAAGAAGATCTCGTGCATTCCCGCTTCCTAAATTAATACGAGAAACAATACGTTCAATATCATATATTTTATCAAGGTATTCTGCAAATTCTTGTCGAATAACTACTTTTTTTGTTAATTCATCAACAGCATCTAACCGATTATCAATTGCATCTTTGTCTAATAATGGTTGAAGCACCCATTTTCGTAATAATCTACCACCCATAGGTGTAATGGTGTTATCAATACTGTTCAACAAAGTATATTGTATACTTCCATCATGCAAATTTTTTATAATTTCAAGATTATTAAGGGTTGTTTCATCAAGAATCATAAAATGATTATCAGAAATAAATCGTATTTTTCGCATAGATTCGAGAGAAGATTTTTGTGTTTCTTTTAAATGAAATAACAATGCACCAGCAGCACAAATTGCTGCGCGTTTAGATTCAATGCCAAATCCTTCTAATGAAAGAGTATTGAAATGTCGTGTTAAAATTGGATACGCATGACTAAATGAAAAAAATTGAGCAGGAATGTGTGTAATAAAAATATTTTTTTTCTGGCAATAATCAATAAAAGGTGCAAATGTTTTTTTATATGCTTCATCAATAATAATTTCTGCAGGACTATACCGAACAAGTTCGTGAGGAATTTGATTTTTTGGCACTTCAGTGCAGAAAAATTCACTTGTGGAAAGATCTGCACATGCAATCCCTGCTGTCGTTTCATCATGCCAAATAGCCATAATGTAATTATTCTGTTTTTCACTCAACAAAGTTTGTTCAATAATTGTACCTGGAGTAATAACACGAACAACACCACGTTTAACAATTCCCTTTGCTTTTGCAGGATCTTCCAATTGTTCACAAATAGCAACCTTAACATTTGCCCGCACTAATTTTGCAAGATATTGTTCTAAAGCATGATATGGAATCCCTGCTAATGGTACAGGTGTACCATCTGTTTCTTTTCCTCGTTTTGTTAACGTAATTTCAAGAATTTGTGAAGCTTTTACAGCGTCATCATAAAAAGTTTCATAAAAATCACCCATCCTGAATAATATTAAACAATCTGGGTACAATGCTTTAATTTCATGAAACTGCTTCATTGCAGGTGTTGTCATGAAAATCGTGAATCCATCAGCTTTTAAATGAGTTACGATTAAGACAAAAACAAAATTCCAAAATTAACTTTATAAAGAGCATAACGTTTAAATATCCCCCTACATATTCATGTATGATAATACTCCTTGAGGTGGAAATATGAAAAAAATAATCGTAACATTGCTTATTTGTCTTTTATGTATTGCTCCATTCACAGCAGCAGAATCCTTATCTTCTATGATAAACACATATGATAATGCAAAACAAGAATTTAATGATTTAAAAACAGAATATCAAGATTGCCAAAAAACAGGAAATGACTGTTCAGATATTGAAGAAGATATGATTGGTCCCGCAATAGACTATGCAACAGCAGGAATTAATATTATGATTATGTATCTTGAATATGCTGGAATAGAAAATGGCAAAACAGACCTTCAAACAGCAATAAATGAGTTAAAATATGCAGAAACAAAAGAAGAGTTTGATGCAGCAATAACAAAAGCAAAAACAGCATGGGAAAGTGTTGCTGATGAAGTAAAACAAAAAACAATTGTAGATCTTAAAAGCGAGATTGCAGACCTTGTAGAAAAAGGAAAATTGATTGATGCAAAATTAAAATGTGGGATTGATAACCTCCCATCAAGCACATCAGAATTAAATAATGCTTACAATATATTCTCAACAAATATTGATGAAGCAGATTCAAAAATAACTCAAGCAGAGAACTTAATCAGCGCAAATAATTTTGCCTCTGCACTAATTGCAATTAAAGAAGCACAACAAGCACTTCAAGATTCAAGAACATCACTTGGAACTGCAACTAACGCATTAAGCCTAAATGGCGGAGAATTATGTGCAGAAGTAATTATAGAAGAAACAACAGAAGAAGAAATTAATGAAGAAGAACCAGAAGAAGAAGAAACAACACCACCTGTAGAAACAGCAGATCTTGAAGAACTTCTCAGTGACTATGATTTAGATAGTTATTACAATGATGCACAAGACGCAATGGATAATCTTGTTGATTATATAAGCGGAAAAGAAGATGATGGATATGATACCTCCGAAGCAGAAACAGTATTAGCAGAAGCACAAGACTATATGGACAGTGCAGAAGACCTTATTTTAAACAGTGCAGGAATAGGTGCAATATCCAAACTTCTCAATGCACAACAAACTGCAGAACGAGGATTAAATAGTGCATATTACACTATTTCAAGTTCATCAACAAGTACATCTAGCTCAGCTGATTACACTGCATTTACAGAATGTATGGAATCTGCAGGGTATGCATACCAAAAAGAAGCATGCTATGAAGATTATAGTATCAGCAGTGATACAATGGAAGAGATTGATACCTGTTTAGATTCTGCGTCTAGCGAAGGACAAAGAATGGATTGTTATGAATCTGCAAATGAAGAAGCAGAAACACAAATTGTTGCAGATGAAGAAGAACTTAATGATAGAATTGACGCAGTAGAAGAACAATTACATACTATTGAAGATGATGTTACAGATCTCTACGATGAACTTTCTGCAACAGGAGAAGACTCATCTAATGATGATTATCGAGATGTAGACACATTAATCGATTCTTTGTTAAGTGACGTCCAAAGTTCAAAAGAAGATTATGCACAAACTATTGAAGATATTGAACAAGACATTGAAGATGAACAATATGACGATGCAGATGATGCATTAGACTCATTAGAAGATGATGTTGATGAATTTGTAGATGATATAACAAATGAAATAGAAGATATACAACAAGAAATAAGCGCATTATAGGTGAGACCATGAAAAAATACATTGCATTAATTATGATTGTACTTATTTTAGCAACAGCAATAAGCTGTGCTGAAAAAGCAACAGAAACAGAAGAAACAGACAACACAGAAAATGAAACACAACCAACTGAAGAATACAGTCCTGAAACTGTAGATACTTTAACAACTGACTTAGAAGATTTACAGTGGTAAACTATTTAAAGTAGTTTTTAATCAAAAAAAATATGAAAAAACTAATTATTAACGGATTACTAGTAATAGTAATTATTCTTATTATCGGCGCAATAATTTGGGGTTTTTCACGTCTTCGAGCAGTAGATGAAAAGGAACAACAAATACAAGAAAATATTGAAGAACAATCAGAAAATCTTGCTGAACAAAAAACAGTTGTTGAACAAACACAAGTAAAGGTAAATATTGGCAACACAACAAATACTACTAATACATCAAAACCAACAACAACAGATCAAGATGTAAATGAATTTTGGAATGATATTAGTTAAGTCAATACAATAAACAATATAAACCCTGAAATCTCAATTTTTTTTATGGTTTCTATTATTCTCGGTGGACAATGGGGAGATGAAGGAAAAGGAAAGATAGTTGATGTTCTTGCAAAAGATGCAGATATTATTGTCAGACCACAAGGTGGTGCAAATGCAGGCCATACTATAAATATTAATGGAATCCAAACTGTACTTCATCTTATTCCTTCAGGAATTTTTTATCCTCACACAAAAAACGTAATAGGTAACGGTGTTGTTGTAGATCTACTTGCATTAAAATCTGAAATAGATGTGCTGAATGCACAAGGAATCAACTTTAAAGACAGATTATATATTAGCGATAAAGCACATATGATTTTTCCCTGGCATAGAATAATTGATGCATTACATCATAAAGGAAAAATAGGGACTACTGGAAGAGGAATAGGTCCTGCATATGCTGATAAAGTCAATAGAGTAGGCATACGATTCTGTGATTACCCTCATGAATTTGCAGAAAAATTTGATGTACAATACACTGCAGCAATTAATGTCATGCGTCAGTTTACCCTTATTGAAATCCAAAAACTTCTTGAACAAATGTACCAAGGAGATGAAAATTTTCTACGATTTTATTCAGAAAATTATCTTGATAAAGAATTAATTTTTGCTGAATGCACTGCAATTTTAGATAGTATACAGCAATATATTTGTAACACATTTCCTTTGTTTAATGAAGCAATTGTTACTGGGAAAAAAATAGTTTTAGAAGGCGCACAAGGTACATTTCTAGATATTGATCATGGAACATATCCTTTTGTTACATCTTCCAATACAACAGCAGGAGGAGCATGTACAGGTTCAGGGATTGCACCTATTCATATTTCTGAAGTATATGGTATTTTTAAAGCGTACACAACCCGTGTTGGCACAGGACCATTTCCAACAGAATTAATTAATGTAACTGGTGAAAAAATAAGAGAAACTGGCCATGAATATGGTGCAACAACAAAAAGGCCACGCCGATGTGGCTGGTTTGATGCAGTACTTGCAAGACATTCTGTCTTCCTTAATGGCATGACACATATAACAATCACAAAACTTGATGTATTAGATGATTTTGAAGAAATACAAATATGTGTTGGCTATTACTATGACGGCAAAATTACACAAGAATTTCCAAGTAATAGTGTTACACTTGAAAAAATAAAGCCATTGTACATCACTATGTCTGGCTGGAAAAGCTCTACAACACAATGCAAGAGTTTTGAAGAATTACCTATTAAAGCACAAGAATATGTCAAAATGATAGAAAAAACAGTACAATTTCCAGTTTCAATGATTTCTGTAGGCCCTGAACGAGAACAAACGTTTATTCTGTAGATTCTTCAATATCCTTACCGCATTCAGAACAATAACTTTCCTCAGTAGATAGTTGAGTTCCACAAAATGTACATTCACGGTCTTCCATAACAAAATCAAGGTAAAAAGAGTATTAAAATGTTATTGTTTTACAAGAAAAATTAATTAAAAAATAAGAAAATTATTCTTTCCAAACACTATCAAACATAGTTAAAAGTGTTTGTGCAAAGTATGGTGAGTTAACCCAAATACCAACATCGTAACTTGGAATTGCTTTCTCATCATCAAGTAATGCAAAACAAATTTCTTTACCATCAACAATAAATAATCGAGATTTAACAGAGTCAACATGTCGAACAGTTGCTGTTTTTTCAAACACTTCAGCTGCTTTCTTTGAATCTTTTGTTAAAGGTGATATAATTCTTACTTTGACTCCTCGTTTAGAAGCACGTTCAACACTCTTTTTGACTGTTTCTGAGAGTCGTACAAGTTCTTTTGCTGAAGTCATAATAACAACAGATTTCTCTGCATTATTTATCATAGTGTTAACATTATTGTACATGTTTGTTCTATCACGTAAACTACCTGATAAATCAGTTGGATTAATAATATCAACACCTTGTTTAAACAAAGTATCTAATTCCCCTAAAATAGGATCTTTTCTTAATTCTTCAAGAAGTTTTCCTTGATTTACTGCATCTTCTTGAACACGCTGTTTAACACGTTCAAGTACTTCTTGAGGTTCAACTGCAATGTATTTAATTGGTTTGCCAATCTTCATAATAATAAAGCCTTTTTTTTCAAGACTTTCAAGAACGTCATATGCTCGAGAACGAGGAACATTTGAAATATCAGATAATTCTCCTGCGCTAGAAACTCCACGAGATAACAAAGCACTCCATATTTTAGCTTCATAACTGTTTAATCCAAATTCTCTGAGTTTTGTTAAAAATCGTTGATCCATCATTGTGTGCAACCCCGTGTTTATTTTTTATATATGCCCCTTTTATCTAAGGAAAGTGCTAACCATATTTAAATGTTTCGCTCCGTTAGTACTCATAAGTAGTTATAGTACTAAAGAAAGGGCAGTTTATTTATAAACTCATCTATAAATTGTATATAAACTGGTTTAACAATAGATTTAAATAAGATTTAATCTTAAAAAAGAATACCTGGGTGAAGTTATGAATGTTACAGAATATTCTAAATATGCATTAAGCATATTATTTATATTTATCATATATTTATCTTATCTCCTAATAAAACCATATCTGTTAGCAATAATAAGCGCAGTTATCTTAACATATGTTTTTTCACCTCTGTATAATCTTTTAAACAAACCAATAAAAAATAAATATGCCTGCTCTTTAACTGTCTTAATTTTAATTACTCTTTTATTTAGTATCCCTTCTATATTTTTACTTCATTCACTTTCAACACAAGGATATGAACAATATAATGCTTTAAAAGAATTCGTTTCAAATCCAAACGCATTTCAATGCATAACTGCAAATACTGATTTTTGTGCATTATATTTTAATGTTTTTTCTGCTGAGAATAGAATATTAATTGAAGAATTTGCAAAAAATTCTTTATTAAACATAGCCCAAAAAAGTGTAACTGCATCAATTAACTTTTTAGCAGCATTACCCTCAAAGGCAATTGAATTTTGTATTATGGTTTTTATCATGTTTTTCCTATTCGCTGATGGAAAAACACTTTTTGCAAAAATAGTCAATTTTTTCCCTATGAAAATAGAACATGAAAAATATCTTCTTGGAAGCCTCAAAGAAACAACAGATGCAGTTGTTTTTGGCCAAGTATCTATTGCATTACTCCAAGGGATTCTTGCAGTAATTGGATTTTGGCTTATCGGTGTAAACCATGCCGTATTACTTGGAGGAATTGTCGCATTTTTAGGAGTTATTCCATTCCTTGGCCCAACAGTTGTCTGGGTCCCATTAATGATATATTATCTAACACTTGGAATACAAACTGACAGTAATACATTGATTATAAAAGCAATTATCATAGCAATTTACGGTGCAATTGTCCTCGGAACTGTAGAAACATTCTTAAAACCAAAAATTATTGGAGATAAAGCAAAGCTTCATCCTGCGTTAGTGTTTATGGGAATTATTGGCGGGCTCTCATTATTTGGGTTTATTGGATTTTTTGTAGGTCCAATTATTTTAGGAATATTATCTGCACTCATTAAAATTTATGAAAAAGAAAAAATAATCCAATTAAAAAAGAGGGGATAATATGTTATTAAAAGTTAAAAATATACCTATAGGTACAGGGGATATTGTCATAGCAGTACTTTGTGAACAAGATGCAACACATATGGATTTACAACCAGAAGATCGTATTTTATTAAAACACAAGGGTAAAAGTATAGTTGCAACTGTTGATATTATTAAAAAAAATAACAACACTAAAAAAAATTACAAACAAGAAATGCTAACCAGAGGCCAAATTGGCTTATTTTTAGAAGCACAATATGCCTTAAATATTAATTCTGGAGAAACTATTGAAATTTCAACAGCACAAAAACCAATTTCTCTCCAGTATATAAAAAAAAAATTAGAAGGAAAACGATTAACATCAAAAGAACTTCACATTCTTGTGCAAGATATAATTAATAAAAATCTATCAGATGTAGAACTTGCATATTTTGTAGCAGGATCTTATTTACAGCATATGGATATGGCTGAAGTAACAGCATTAACTGAAGCAATGGTGCATTCAGGAGATATATTAAAATTACCTCAACATATAATTGTAGATAAACATTGTATTGGAGGAGTTGCTGCAAACAGAACTTCTATACTTATTGTACCAATACTTGCAGCTGCAGGATTAACAATCCCAAAAACCTCTTCTCGTTCAATAACGAGTGCAGCAGGAACTGCAGACACAGTAGAAGTATTATGCCCTGTTGTATTTAATCTCGATAGAATGAAAGAAATTATTATGAAAACAGGTGGATGTCTTGTATGGGGAGGAGCAATGAGTCTTGCACCTGCAGATGATAAAATAATACAAGTAGAACATCCATTATCAATAGATCCAACAGGACAATTACTTGCAAGCATAATGGCAAAGAAAAAATCTGTTTCAGCAACACATGTGTTAATTGACATTCCTGTAGGTCGTGGTGCAAAAATAACAGATATGAAAGAAGCAATAAAATTAAAAAAAATGTTTGAAGAATTAGCCAGACGCTTGCATATGAAAGTAGCTGTTATTACAACAGATGGTTCTCAACCAATAGGAAATGGTATAGGGCCCTCTCTTGAAGCACGAGATGTGTTATGGACATTAAAAAACAGTTCTAAAGGCTCAATTATATTAAAAAATAAATCAATATATATGGCAGGAGTTTTATTAGAATTAACAGGTAAAGCAAAAAAAGGTAAAGGAGAGGAAATAGCAAGAGAAATAGTTGAAACTGGCAAAGCATATCAAAAATTTATGGAAATTATTAAAGCTCAAGGAGGCACAATTAAAAAACCAGAAGAAATTAGACTTGCAAAAAAATCACAAACTATTTTTGCTAAAAAAACAGGAATAATAACTCATATTGATAATGGGACCATTAATAAAATAGCACGTATTGCTGGTGCACCGCACGATAAAGAAGCAGGAGTTTATTTACATTATCACAAAGGTGCACATGTCAAAAAAGGAGATAAATTATTTACCCTCTATTCAGATAGTCAAGAAAGACTTGATTATGCGTTAGAAACAATAAAAAAAATAGATGGAATAGAAATAAGATAAGAGTAACAAATTTTATTAATTTCTTTTAATTTTTATTACTTATGAACACATTACTGATTATTGACATACATAGATTCAAATTATAAATTAAACCATTTATTCTTCTTTCATACCTTGATATGCAAGAAGATCTTCCATAGTTAATTTAATTTTTTTGCCACTCTTTAATTTTTCTTCAACACTTCGTCCTTTTTCTTGAAGAGTTCTATTTTTCTGGTCTTCGTAGAATTTCTGTTTTTGCTCATATTCTGTACGTTGTGCATCTCTCACCTGTTTCATTTCAGGTAAAAGCATTTGTAATTGACCATGAACGTCTGAACATTGCTTTTTTAAGTCCATACCTTTTTCAAAAGCCTCTTTTTCTAATTTTTTCAATTCATCAATTTTTTGAGATTCAGTAATAAGAGCTTCATGTCGTTTTTGACTTTCTTTTGCATTTTCTTGAAGAACTTTATGAGCTTCATTTGCCTCTTTTTTCATATCACTTATTTCTTTTGAAATCCCTTTTGCAGCACCAAACTTTTTTTCTTCTTCCTGTGCAGCATTATATTGTTTTTTAAACGTATTAATCATTTTCATAATCTGTTTTTCTTTGTCAAAAGAAATACCTTCTGTCTCAATTTTCTTTTCAAGAGCATTAATCTGTCGTTTAAGTTCGTAGGAATTAACATGAACACGCTTTTCAACTTTTTCTTCAGGATGTAAGGATTTTGCTTCTTTAATTTTCTCAGAAATAACTTTGTTAAGTTCGTCTCTTTTTTTCTTTTCTTGATGAACTTTAGAACTTAATTCATTTCTTTCCTTAAGAGATTCTTTTATCTTCTGAATTTCTTGTTTGATTTGCTCTGAATATTCCTTTCTTTTTGCAAACCATTTCTCTTTTTCCTCAGTCAGTGCAGTAAGTTTATTCCGCAACTCCTGCGCCTGTGTGTGTAAGTCAGAACCGTTGTGTGCTTCCATAGTCTCCCATCAAAAATATATGTATATATAAATAAAAATAAAAAAAATAAAAAAGAATTTAGCCAAAAAGTGCGCCTAAACCTGCTGCTGCTGCGCCTTCATCGACTTTCTTTTCTTCTTTTTTTTCAGCTTTCTTTTCATGTGCTGGTGCTGCTGCAGGTGCTGCAACTGGTGCTGCTGCAACTGCTGCTTTTTCAATAGCTTCGTCAATATTGACTCCTTCAAGAGTTGCAACAAGTGCCTTTACTCGAGTTTCATCAACTTTAACATGTGCTGCTTCAAGCACTTTTTTGACATTTGGTTCATCTACTTTTTGTCCTGCTTTATGCAGTAACATTGCTGCGTATATATATTCCATTTTACATTCCTCCATTAACATCCACTTGCTTCTTTGACACCAAGCATTTCACGATGTGCTTTAGCTAAAATGTCACCAACAAGTTCC